>DMZB01000196.1 GCA_003482405.1 Lactobacillus sp.
GTCCAATAGTCCGGGGTGCTATCGATGTAGTCAGTTCCAATCTTGTTTTCTTTTAACTGATCATCAATAAAATCACCAAAGGGATCTTCACCTAAACGGGTAATGTATTGAGAACTGTGACCAAGACGGGAGACACCAACGGCAACATTGACTTCAGCACCAGCTAAAAACTTTTGGAAATGAGTTGCGTCCTTTAATGATGCGTCGTCATCTTGTGATGCAAACAGTGCAATTGGTTCGCCAATCGTTAAAAATTCACTCATGATAATTTCTCCTTTATTTTTCACAAAAGTAACAGTAATCGAACAAAATAAATGTTATTAACACACATGATTTAATGAAGCTTTAGCATGTTAGAGCATTAACGTCCAAACATACTCCAAGCCACAATTTCTTGTAAAATCGCAGCTCCCCAGGCCCACGGCACACCCGTTAGCATAAATTCCTTAATGGTCAGCTTAGTGTAATTAACGGACCAAAGGTTCCATGATTGTGTGATGTCTGATGAAACGGCCATGTATGATGGCGTTGTTAGCAGACCGTACAGGAACCACGGGTTGAATCGGTTAAGCCCAACAAAGACTGCGGCTGTTGCCGAACCGGCACCATAAAGCATCAATGGACCACGGAATAATGCAAGTGGAGCAAGAATTGCAAATGTCAGCATGATCACAAACGTGTTGTTTGGAATGATGTTTGAGAAGAGACTAGCAAAACGTTCAGTATCTTTAACGGCAGCGGCTTGGAACATGACCACGATCAGTAACATGATGATCAATCCGGAAATATCTGAAATGGCTTTGGTAATGGTCGCGTTCATGAACTTAACAAAACCCTTGTAAGATTTGAAGTAACCGGTGAGTAGCATTGCTAATAGAGTGGCCGATAACAGTGCTGGAATCGCATCCCATTTCAGGAAGATAACACAGAATACTGGAATAATTGGCACAATGTACGCAAACCAATGAACTTCGCGCTTAGAACTTTCTGTAATTCCAGCCGCTTCTTCATCAACCTCTAAGGCCGTCGGAGTGCCTTTACGAATCTTACGTGCATTGACCAGGATGAAGACGATGACAACGGCAAGCTGGACAGCCATCGCGGTAGCACCATAACGCAAGAATTTGGCGTTATAGGCAACACCGGGAACAAACGCCGATGATTGTTTAAATTGGACGACGTTGATAAACATGGCAGCCCCAATTGAAAGTGTAAACGCTGAAACGGCAACGTTCTTTGGCACACCGATTTGGAGCATGATGGGAATTAAGATAACCCCGATGGCGATAACGGAACCAACGCCATATGTTGAACTGAAAATTAATGCAGTGACAAGGCAAATCAGAATCGTGGCTAACACAGGAGATTTTTGACCAATTTTTTGAGTCTGACGACTGATTGATCCGGCAATTCCTGTATCGACTAACACACGGCCAAACCATGATCCAAAAATAATGTACATAATGGTGCCACCGTACTTAGTAACTGGTGCTGCGAAAACCTGAACCATGGCAATGTGGTAGGGAATCATGCCAATCAGAGTCCAGGCAATCGTCATGACCATAAAGCCAACGGTAAGGTTACCACCACGGACGGCGTAATAAACGAACGCAAAATATGTTAATAAAAGTAAAATACCGACAATAATGTTTTGCATAATTACGCGGCCTCCCTGATAGGAATGCCCATGGAAGTTGTTGACCTGTTGAACCTAATGAGCTTTGCTTCTTGATTTCTTGTCAACCAACTTTGACACTGATTATGTCTGAGGACAGGCTTTGAATGCAGTGACTTGATGCTAATCAAAGATGTTTTAACCATAATCAACCACCTTTTTGAAATAAAAACAACAGAATTGAAGAACTGTGTAAACCGGTTTCCTAAATAATATAGTAACCGCTTACACAATTATGGTCAAGAAATTTCTGAAAATTTGTGAATAAAGTCACTACTTGCAAGATACCTTTTGTTCAGTTAGTTTCCTTACAGCAAAACAAAAAACCTGACTATTGCGGTCAGGTAAGGGGAAAGCTGTACATGAAAATGGGTTTAAAGTGAATGTCTGATCTCAAGGCGTGCAGGCAACTCGGTTAATAACGGAGTGTCTAACGTTACGTCTTGTTTTTGAGTAATAAGATCCATCAGTGTTTCTGCTGCTAACCGTCCAATATAGTCAAAGTCCTGCTCGACAGTCGTAATACCAGGGCCAACCAATCCGGCCCAATTCCAGTCATCATAGCCAGTTACGGCTAAATCATTGGGGATATCAATATTGTCTTTTTGTGCAATTGTGAGTATGCGCATTAGAATTTTCCCGTTACCGGCAAAGACGACAGGATGCTTTGTATCAGCAATGAGACGATGAATGATTGCCGGAATCTCATCGAATCGATCAGCAGGAAGTTCAATAAGATCCACTGGCAGATTGTTGTCGGTTGCACCAGCCAAAAAGCCTTGGTAGCGGTCTTCACGAGTTGACGCGTCGGCTAAGGGTTCAATTAGAAAGGTTGCCCGGGTTGCGTGTGTTTTAGCGACCTCCTGGCCTAAGCGCTTTGAAGAATCAAAGTTATTCGAGCTCACGGTGTTCCAACGTAGTGGGGTGGTCTTGCGGTCCACCATCACCAACTTAGTGTCGGCATCGGCGATGAATTGATACTGTTGATTATCCCGGATATCCGGTTGCAAAATGATACCATCGACAGACTGATCGATCATTTCAATGAGCTGTTGTTTTTCTTGATTGGCAGAATTCGCAGAGTCCATAATGAGCATTTGATAGTTGAGTGGCTTTAATACATCACCAATCCCTTTAAGTAACAGTGATGAATAGATATCAGAAATGTCAGCGATCATGACGCCAATCAGGTTGCTGCGTTTGGACTTCAGCGATTGTGCTTGACGATTAGGCCGATAGTTGAGGGCCGCCACAGTGTCTGCAATGTGCTGACGCGTTTTTTCGGACATGTGGGAGTAATTATGATTTAGAAAGCGTGACATAGTCGCTTTTGATACGCCGGCAGCTTGTGCGACGTCCGCGATGGTAACATTTTTCATGGAAGCCTTTCTGTGGTTACTAAGGTGAATCAACACCGAAAATAGAGAATTAGGGCCAGCTTCTGTTTAGCAGAAACTGACCCTGATTGGCAGTTAAACAATATAACGCTGGTGGAATAATGATTAGCGCTTAATGATGTTGTCAATCTCCTTTAATTCTACGTCAGAGAATGACAGATTGTCCATAGCTTTAAGATCGGTCAACAAGTGATCAACGTGAGAAACACCAAGAATTACACTAGTAACAACCTCGTCTTTCAAAAGCCAAGCAGTCGACATTTGTGCCAACGTTTGACCGCGTTGTTCAGCAACCTTCGTTAAGTCTCTTAATTTGGCAACCACAGCGTCCGAACCATCTTTAAACAAGAACTTGTTGGTACGGTGAATTGGGAAATCGTCTGGAATACCCTGATTGTACTTGCCTGATAATAGGCCTTGTGCAAGGGGACCATAAGCCATCAAGCCGGCGTTATCAGCCTGTACTTCATCCAAAAGCCCGGTGTCAGCGGCTTCTTGATTGAGCATATTATAAGAGAATTGATTGATTACAAATGGGGTGTGACGCTCCTTGAGCAAGGCCGCCATCTCGTGTGTTTGTTTAGTATCGTAGTTTGAAATACCAACGTATAGCGCCTTACCTGAGCGAACGATGCCGGCAAGAGCGTCGGCTGTCTCTTCAAAGCTGGTTTCTGGATCTGGCCGATGTGTATAAAAGATATCAACGTAATCCAAACGCATTCGTTTCAAACTTTGATCTAGGCTGCTGACCAAAGTTTTCTTGGAACTCATTTGTCCATAAGGTCCAGGCCACATTAAAAAGCCGGCTTTGGAAGAAACAATGAGTTCGTCACGATATGGTCGCAGATCAGAATCCATAATTTCACCAAATGTGGATTCTGCAGAGCCAGCACTTGGACCGTAGTTATTGGCGAGATCAAAATGGAAAATACCGTGATCAAAGGCGGCTAAAACAGTCTCACGGCTGTTTGCCAAAGTTGCTTCATCGCCATAATTGCGCCATAAACCGAGCGAAAAAATTGGTAATTGAAAACCAGTGTTACCGGCACGCCGAATTGGCATGTTGTCGTAACGCGTTGAAGCTGCATCGTAAGTCATAAAAGAACCTCCTAGTATTTATTCAGATTTGTTAAACGTTCAAGCAAAGCTGAATAAGGAATGTTTGCCCGTTCCTTTTCAGTTTCGGTTGGGAAAATAGTTGATTCAAGATCATTGAATTGTTCAATCAAATAATAGGCCGACAGATAAGCTGCCAGACGTTTTTTTGCGGTTCGCTCAATATCATCACCAGGTTCAGTGGGTGTTAAAGAGTTCACAAAGTTGTACGCAAATTTCTCTGGGTCAATATGAGTAAAATGTGGTTCTGCCATAATTGCACCTCGATAATAGTTCTAGGAAACCGATTTACAAATTCTAACAAACATAGAGTAAGCCCTCGAAGAATGTTTGTCAAAGAAAACCTGTTGCCCGATGTTGTGCTCAGCTGTTTTGACTCGTTTGAAAAAAGTTCCTGATTCTTATACGAGGCGGTTAGAGGCAGATGATAAATCTATGCTATCATTGCCTTAAACAATTTACGGATCATGGCTTTTGTTTGTTTGCTGAATTAATGGTGTGCAGGCGGCAGTTTACTTTAACTAGATTTGGAGCGATTAAATGGCAGATGGGTTCACGACTTTCCTGACAGCTAATGCTGGACATGGACGGCGTTTTTTACTATCAAGTGTGGACGAGAAGGAGATTGGCCGCGTTAAAACTAAGGGGTGGTCAAATCTGTGGAATCAATTTTTCGGGTGGCTGGTTGCCGTGCCGATTCATGATGAAATGACGGTAGAAAATAATACGCTGATCATCGAGTCCAAGACCCACCTAATGAGTGGCAAATACCGGATCGAGATTAATCATCAACCGGTCGCACTGGTGATGACACATAATTATCAAAACGGTTTTACCATCAATATTAAAAATGAGCGGTATTTGTTGAAGACGGGTTTGGGCAATGCCAGTTTTCAAGTGTTACGTGACAGTGATCAGATGCTAATGATGCAAATGCGCCAACAAATTGACAACGCTGATAAGTTCAAACTTGAAATCAACGACAAACTTGGTTTGCTGACTGGCGTTGGGCTGGCCATCATTATTATGCGTAATAACGGAAAATAAATAACACAATGAAAAATGAAGAGGGCAAACAATGACAGAAATTAGACGTTCCAAACGTGCAGTAACGGATTTGACAAAAATCAAAACAATTTTGCAGCAGTCGCACATTGTTCACACGGCCATTAACACCGGCGATTTTCCTTATGTTGTCCCAACGAATTATGGGTTTGACATGAGTGATGATGGACAATTGGCCTTGTACATTCACGGTGCGCCAGCTGGACGAAAAGTGGACTTGCTCAAGCATGATAATCGAATTGGCTTTGAAATTGATGACGGCGGTCAGCTCATGCCTACAAAGTCAACAGAAGCTAGCCATAATTCGTGGTTGTATCACAGCATTATTGGTTCTGGATATGCTCAGCAACTGACTGATATCAATGATAAGTTGTATGCCTTACAACGCGTGTTAGTCCACGAAACGGGTCATGAATGGACTAACATTGATCCGCATGATGTTGAATACGTCAATGTTTACCAGATTGACGTGAAGGAATACAAAGCCAAACAACATGAGGCGCCACAAGGAAAGTAAAAACTGCATAGGTTTGAATGCAAAATGTCGACGGAGAAATCTGTTGGCATTTTTTTAACTGTGATAACTTACCGTGAATAGTAAGTGCCATTAAAGGCATCGAGTTTTTTGTTAAAAGCGAAAGATAATCAATCGCTTTCTATCTCAAAATAGGTATGTAAATGCTGTAGGGCTATTTATAATTGTTTGGAGGTGTATCTTGATAGCGATTATGCTATCATACGCATATGGGAAATTTACCAAGTTTTAGTTTTGGCGAGGAATTTAAAGTATTTCTCAGTAATTTACCTGTTAAAGATGCTCAAAAGTTAATGTGGACAATAAGAACAGTCGAAAATATCGGCATCCTTGAGTCAAGCCGTCTTCAAATCATAAAAAGGATTGAAAAGAATCTTTTTGAGCTGAGGTCGATTGAGGGAAGTGACATTCAGCGGGGCCTATATTTTCATGTTCAGAATAATAGGTATTTCATTAGCAATGGGTTTACGAAAAAGACGAGAAAAACGCCGACTTATGAAATTCGACGGGCACGTCAAATTCGGCATTTGTATATGGAGGATAAAAATGACAAAGGAATATAATTTTGACGAGTTTATGAATCAGAAATTAAAGAATCCAGAATTTCGTCAACAATTCGAAGAAACTGATCGTGAGATGACAGCAGCCTTTGCATTATTAATGGCACGTCATCAAATGGGACTGACTCAAAGACAACTGGCTAAAAAAACTGGTACAGCACAATCAACCATTGCGCGAATTGAGCAAGGAAATTTTGATCTACGTTTGTCCACACTGAAAAAAATTGCGAATGGTGTTGGAAAGAAAATTGAAATTAAAATCATTTAGCAGAATTTCAAATCATCATTCATACGTTTGAGTAAATATGATCTGTTTATAGATACATGAACCCACAAAATAAGGATGCAATCCAATTGGACTGCATCCTTGTTTTGTCTGACCACTGATTATTGTGCTGTATAACCGCCATCGACCACAAATTCTGAACCGGTTGCAAACTTGGATTCATCTGAGGCCAAATAGACACAAATATTAGCAATGTCATCTGGTTCACCGATGTGACCAACCGGTGTGAGTTTTGTTTGTGCTTCTTCCATGCCAGGGTGTGCATCAACAAGTGGCGTCTTAATGTAGCCGGGGTGGACGGTGTTTACACGAACACCATAACCTTGTTGAGCCGCATACAATGCCGCTGACTTACTGAATAGACGAACACCACCTTTAGAAGCGTTGTAGGCTGCTAATTGGGGGTCACCGATAAAGCCTTCAATGGGAGACATGTTGATGATTGAGCCACCGTGATCCTTCATCGCAATCATGCCATATTTTGTGCCGTAGAAAACACCATCAAGGTTAATGCCAAGCAGTTGGTGCCATTCATCAGCCGTCGTGTGTTCAACATCCTTTGCGATGGCGATACCGGCATTATTAACAATGACATCAAGTTTGCCAAACTTAGCAACAGTTTCATCGATAACTTCTTTAAAACGAGCCTCACTGGATGCATCTTGCTGCATGTAGACAGCACGGTCACCGCCATTAAGACCTGCTAGAGCAGCTTGACCATCGTCTTCGTTACGAGAAGTGATGACTACCTTGCCACCTTCACGTAGGAAGGCAGCAGCAGTTGCCAGTCCGATTCCTTTTGTCCCGCCTGTGATAATTGCTACTTTGTCAGTTAAACGATCTGCCATAATAAGTTCCTCCAAGTGTTTTATTATGATTACACCGCTATTTTCGCATGTTTTTTGATCAAAGTGAAGTAATACACAATGTGAACATAATTAAAAAACTCGTTGCTTACTTTTAGTAAGTAGGGTATATTGAATCCGTTACAAAACATCAACTTACGGTGCGACACGGAGGAAACGAATATGGAAACTGAATTACTGAGCTTGATGAAACAACGGCGCTCCATTTATGACTTAGGCAAAAACGTGGATCAGTCACAAGCGGATCTAACGTCCTTGATTCAAGATGTTGTGAAAGAAGCTCCGTCGGCCTTTAACAGTCAGACGGACCGGATTGTGATTGCTTACGGTTCCGCGCACGATAAGGTCTGGGACATCGTTTTAGATGAATTAAAGAAAGTGGTGCCGGCCGAAGCATTTGAAGGTAGCAAACAAAAAGTTGAACAACAATTCAAGTCAGGCTATGGCACGATTCTTTGGTTTACTGATATGAGTAAGGTCAAGGAATTAGAAGATGGATTCCCACTTTATGCTGATAATTTTTACGATTGGTCAGAGCAACACATCGGTAATAGTCAATTTGCTGTGTGGACAGCATTGGCCGAAAATAGGCTTGGAGCCTCCGTTCAGCACTACAATCCATTGATCGATGCTCAGATTGCCGAAACATTTGAGATTCCAAAGGATTGGCGCTTGCGTAGTGAAATGCCATTTGGTTCGATTGAATCAACGGCTGATGACAAAGATTACATGGATGATGAAGATCGATTTAAGGTGATTGACTAAATTCACGAGTTATTTGGACCTTACGGATAGAAATTGGTTAGAGTATCTTGAATACAGTAGTCATGTAAAAAAGCATTGGTGCAGGGTGTACATTAATTTTTTTCGAAGTAAAATTCACAATATTGGTATAGTTAGTTAATGAACCTAGTAAACTGTTTTACTCCTAATCGTAAAACGCGACATTTAGATTTTTGTAAGTCGTTATAAAATGGTTGTACACGATTTAAAATAAAAATATTTAAATTTGGTATATTCTTTCGATGAAAAAGCGGTTATAATAATGACAAGGAAATTATTAAGGGCCATTAACCGTTTTAGGGGAGGGATGCACCGTGGCCAATATTTTATTTGTGAATGCAGATGAACAACGTACGCAGGCGTTGATTGTCGCTATGGCAACTGCACGACCAACTGATCACTTTCGGTTGACGACGATGCATCCTCATGACATTGATGCCGCGTTACGTCGCCGCTTTGAGGTGTTAGTCGGTTCAGCATCAGATGGTCTCTTTATGGCAGAGGCGCTGGACGGCATCGAGGCGGTTTATATGAGCGGAGATGTTGCTGCAGTTAGAAACCTTCATGGAATGACGTGGGCGTTGAATAATTTTGAGCGGCCGGCACAGCGGGTGGTTCTAACAAACACGGCAATCACCGATACAACCGTCACTCCGCTGAAAATGGACCGAATGGCTGTCTTAGCAGCTCTTCAAGCGAGTCGACTAGCGTTTGTGTTTGTTCAACAAATACCCGCGCGCCTTGAAAAACGGTTATTT
>DMZB01000140.1 GCA_003482405.1 Lactobacillus sp.
CTTATTTTATTATACCCATTAACAAACCAACCCTTCAAAAAGAAGCACTTTATGCGCAATCTAGGCAGCTCACTCAGGATGTTACCTATTGACCCCATATAATGAAGTTGATAATGACACGCTTAACGCAGTGAAAGGAGCGATCCTCATGAAAACCATGGCAAGTAGCCATTTTGGTGATGTTGCCGTGTTGCAAGAAGAAAGAATGCCCGTGCCCGAGGTGGGCGATAATGACCTTTTAGTGCGCGTTGAAGCCGCCGCCATCAATCCCCTTGATTATCAGATGATTACTGGACAGCATGACCGTGATCTTGGTTTTCCACTCGTGCTAGGTCGCGATGTTGCCGGGCAGGTGGTTGGCCTTGGCGCACATGTCCAGTTGTTTAACCTGGGTGATGAGGTGGTTGGTTATCAGCCCGAACAACGCTGCGGGACGTTTGCCGAATATGCAGTGATACCTGCCAATCAAACGTTAGTCAGACCGCATCAAGTAAGCGCGATTCAAGCCGCAACACTGCCTACCTCTGGGGAGACAGCTTATGAAGCAATTGTTGATACACTCAAACTGCATAATGAACAAACAATTTTGATTCACGGCGGCGCTGGTGGTGTGGGTAGCTTTGCTGTACAAATTGCACATTTGCTGGGCGCGCACGTGATTACCACAGTGCCGCGACGTGATGAAAAATATGGCATTGTGCTCGGAGCAGACCAAGCCATTGATTATCAAGTCATCGATTTTCGTCAGGTCATTCAACCGGTGGACGCCATCTTAGATACAGTTGGGTCGCAGGTACTGACTGATAGTATGTGGCATGTTCGGCGCGGTGGGCATTTGGTCTCCGTCGAGTCAGCGCCAGATTTATTAGTCGCAGAGGAAGGTGCCTTTTCTGGCGATTTCTTCAAGTTAGACCCTAACGTTGGCGTTCTCGGTCAACTATTGACCCTCGTTGCCAAACGTCAAATTCAACCGCTAATCGAAAAAGTGATTCCATTCACCGCACCAGCCATTCGTGAAGCCCTTAAAGTGGTTGGTAGTGGACATGAGCGCGGAAAACGTGTAATCTCCGTATGGAATCCACAATTAGAAAAGTAGGTTGGTAAACGATGTTAGCATTCACTTTAGGATTAGTTGCCGTTGTCGGTTTGGAACATTTATTCATTATGTGTCTAGAAATGTTTTGGTCAACCGGCCGGATGGCGCAACAAACGTTTGGCAGTGATGCGGCCTTTTTGGAACAGCCGCAGGTCAAAGCGATTTTCAAAAACATGGGTATTTACAATGGCTTCATTGGTGTGGGAATTTTGTGGAGTCTGTTTGCCTTACCGACGATGGAAATGCGCTCAGTTTTGATTTTATTTACCGGATTTGTCGTGGTGGCGGCCATTGTTGGCGCTATCACCGTAAGTCGCCGGATCTTTTTGGTGCAGGGCTTACCTGCATTATTTGCGGTACTATGTGTTCTTTTATTCATTTAAACTGTATCTCAGACTATGATTTCAAGTTTTAAGTTGAACGAAATCGACAGAAAACGGAATAAAATTAAAAATGCTTCGAATCAGTTTTAAAAATTTTCGCTGATTCGAAGCTTTTTAGTTTTCTGAAAATTGACGGATTGCGTGAAGTATCACCCACCAGCGTTTACGACGTTACTTACTGGTCGTTTGCGGACGGGTCGTGAAGTGATGCTTTAGGCTGGGGATGAAGTGCTTGTCAGACCAGCCCTGAACCCAACCCTGTGTGAGAAAGGCCCAAACCGTTCCGAAGTTGACGGCCCACACCTGAAAGTGATTCGTGAATAAACAAATAATCATGATCGTGATGGGAGGGATGTAGCTGAGCATCTGGGAGGCGGTGGCGAGACCCCGCAGATATTTGAAACGAATGATGTATGACAAATCATCGTTTGGATGCATGATGATGTTTGCACGCTGATAGAGTGAAACAGCGGCGCCGACGCCAAAGAGTCCGATGATGTCGATCACCACTAGCGCAGCGAGTTGCCACGGATGTGAAAAGTCGCCATGCAGATATTTGATACCGATAATGTCAGACCAAAACGGCACGATAAATTGAATCAGGTAGCTAAACGGAATAATGTATAAAATATTGCGAATGAGACGGCCCCAGTCAAAACGGCCAATTAAGAACTGGTCCAAAAAGGCGATGATGACACCGTAGCCAGTTAGCACGATCCCAAGTCCTTGACTGGCAACCGCTGGACTCGTGGTGTGCATGAGCCAATGCGTGAGGTTTACGGCTGATGCGGTCCAAACAGCACTTCCCATGTTTGTAGAAATAGTCAGTGCATTAAAAGCCGAGTTTAGAATAATTGAGATCAGTAGCCACGTAAAACGTTGTTTGGCATCCTTAATGTGCACTGGGTCGTCCTCTTTTCACAAAGTCTATGGATTAGTATAGCCGAAAATGGACCAATGTTTAAGATTTTCTCAGGTCAAACGTTATTAATCGCTTTTTTGATGCAAATCAGGAATAATAAAAGCACTCGTCATTAGGCATCACAACAAGTCCCACGGCTCTGCCAACTTTACAAACGAAAGGTGACACGTTATGGAACAACAGTTAATTGATTTTATGAACCAATTTGGCTATTTCGGCATTGTCTTGCTAATTGCTTTGGAGAATATTTTTCCACCGATTCCGTCAGAGGTCATTTTGACGTTTGCCGGTTTTATGACGATTGCCGCTGACCTGACGATTACCGGTAGCGTGATTGCTGCAACGATTGGTGCTGTTCTTGGTGCCATGGCGCTATATGGAATCGGTCATTGGCTAAATGAAGAACGTTTGCAACGATTGGTGGCCAGTCGATTTGGTCGGATACTACGTCTTAAGCAAAGTGACGTGACGAAAACAGCTAATTTGTTTAAAAAACATGGTGGCAAGACTGTCTTCTTCGGACGGTTTATTCCGGTTGTGCGCAGCCTGATTTCAATTCCTGCGGGGATGACGCACATGAAATGGCAATCCTTTATTCTGTTTACCACCATTGGCACACTGATTTGGAATATCGTCTTGATTGTGCTTGGTCGACTGGCTGGTCATGCGTGGACTCAAGTTTCTGCCGCCGTGGATACGTTCTCGACTGTGACCGTGGTGGTATTGGGCCTGTTAGCGGTGGCGGGCGGTGTTTGGTACTATGTCAAACGGGTTCGTGTGAAGGGCTAATATGTCCCACCATGTGCCAGGGTCAATATTCGAGTCGTTGTTCACAATTCGGACCACAAGACCTATGATGGAGTTATTAAACTGTTGGAGGTTTGACTGATGGAAGAACGGAAGTTAATTACTGAGATTTTAAATACGGAAGATGTTTCTTACACAATCTCAGAACCGCATGATAACAAGATTACATTGATGGTAAACCAATTAAAGAATGACAAACGGCCATTGACGGTTGTGGAAAAAGAGATTGTTCATGAATTGGAACGTGCGGAACTGACGTATAACGAGAAGTTGAATCCAGACGACCAGACCGCGATGCAGATTGATATTGATGTAAAATAACAAATTAAATTTAAAAGACTATCGCTGACTCCAGCACAAATGTGCGTTTGGAGTCGGCGATAGTCTTTTTTGGGGAGAATCAATTACAAAGGGTAGTTACTTGCCCCAGCCATACTTACCGAATTTAGCCAGCATTTCTTCTTCGGTTACGGTCTGACCATGCTTGAACTCATCGAAACTGTTCTCGATGAGTTTACGGTCATGTTCGGTAGCGGACTGATTAGATTCTGCAGATTTATTATCCATGATACATCCACCTTTCAATAGGATTTTATCAAGAGGACAAACAATTAGTCCCAAATGAACACTTACAAATATATTTATGGATTTTGCAGGTGAACACGCTTTCTCGACCACAGCAACCAGCCCAGCAATCCAATCGCGATTACAATCAAACCCAGTGCAAACAGGTAGCCGAAATGCATGCCATACACAAACCAGTCTGGGTGACCTTGTGGGTAGGCGGTTAAGTGACGGCCAGCGCGTTGACTAATGCCGGTGTACAACAATGACGTGGCCAACGACAGGCCAATCGCCATCCCCAAATTACGCCCCAGTGCTGCAATCGAGCCTGCGATCCCCTGAAATTCTGGCCCAGCATTCCCCATAATCATGGGATTATTTTGAAAGGCACCGTTTGCCGTACCAAAGAAAGCGAGTCCAAGTGCCAACCAGACGATGGACCAACCTGGCTGTACAAAGATGAAAATTAATTCCGGAATCAGGAAGATGAAAAGCGCATAAAAGGACACCCGTTCAGCACCGATATGGTCGGAAATGATGCCACCAACTGGTGCGCTAAAAACATTAAGTAGCGGGACTGCCATTAGAATCAAACCGGCCGTGGCTGAGGACAACAACAGTGTTTCTTGTAAGTAAAAGGGCATGATCACATTGTTGAAAAAGCCAGTCATGTAAACGAGCATGGCGGAAATGATACCCAGTGAGAAGCCACGATTGGCAAAAATCTTGAGTTGAATCAGTGGTTGCGCGACGTGTTGTTCAATTTCGATGAATGCGACCAACATAACGGTAGCGAGGCCAAACAAACCCAAAACACTAGGGTGGGTAAAGCCAGCAGCTTGCCCCCAGTAAATAGCGATGAAAAATGCGCTCACCAGTGTTGCAAACGTCGCATAGCCGGGCCAGTCGACAACAACCTTGTCAAAATGCAACGTTTGCTTCGGAAAGATTCGATGACCAAATAAGAAAGCAATGATGCCAAGCGGGACGTTAACAAAGAAAATCCAGTGCCAACTTACGACCGATAATATGAGCCCACCAAGTCCGGGACCAGCAATATTGCCGACCTGCACCACCGAGCTGTTGAGGCCAAGAGCACGGCCATGTTGATTACTGGGAAATATTTGGGTGATGATACCAAAGTTTGTGGCCATAACCATTGAAGATCCTAGGGCCTGCAATGCCCGCGCACCGAGTAGTAGCGGTAAGTTTGTGCTAAGTCCACAGAGAAGTGAGCCGGCGACAAACACGAGTGTTCCAGCTTGGAAAATTGGAATACGACCAATTTGGTCAGATAGGCGACCAAAGAAAATCAGCAGCACACAAATTAGAACAAGGTATACAGAGACCACCCATTCAGCCTCATTCATGGGTACATTTAATTCACGGCTGATGTGAGGGATAGCGATATTGACGATACTTGCATCCAGCGTCGACATAAATGAGACAGAGGAAGTTGCCATTAATAAAATCCATTGTGAACGCTTTTGCATGAACGCCTCCATGGGCAAGTGATTGGGTTGCACTTATTATAAACATGTAATAGCCATAAGGGACGAAAAAAACCACTCAAAAAGAGTGGTTTCGTCATGATCTTAATCCGTAGTTTTGGTCAAAGTAAAAAACCGCTAATCCTCTTTTGGCAGTCGATTAACGGTTTTACTATCTTAATCCATGCCAGCCGTTTCGGCGGCGCTTGCAGGAGAGATGTCATGACAGTGGCACCTCTTCTTTTTGTATTATAGCACGGTAAAACTAGAATTGAATACAAAAAAGGTTACCGTAGTACCAACTTCACGACAGCCTCAACTCGGGCTGTTTGGGGAAACATGTCGATCGATTGGATGTAAGCGACACGATAGACACGACCTAATTCGACTAGATTTTGTGCCAACGTTGACGGGTTGCATGAAACGTACACGAATTTCTCGGGTTGAACTTGCATAATCGTGTCGATCATCGTGTCGGCTAATCCAGCTCGTGGTGGGTCGACAACTAATGCATCTGGCCGCCAGCCTTGCGCAACCCACTGTGGCAACAGATCTTCGGCTGTCCCAACGCTGTATTCAGCATTCGTGATACCGTTGAGTTCAGCATTGCGGTTGGCATCGTCGACAGATTCTTCAATTGTATCCATGCCACGGACTTCGCCGGCGCGGTCTGCCAGCGACAGTCCAATTGTGCCAACACCAGAGTACGCATCGACCAAATGATCGGCATGAGTCAAATCAAGAGCTTTAATGGTTTCCTCGTACAAACGGGTCGTTTGCTTAGGATTCAGTTGCAAAAATGCCCGTGGTGACAGCTGAAATTGTTTGCCCAACAGCGTTTCTGTGATGTAATCCTGACCCATTAATTTGGTTGTCTTGTCACCCCAAACTAGTGACGTTTTACTTTGATTGACGTTTTGCATGACAGAGACGACCTGTGGCAAACGTTCTTCAATCAGCACTAATAATTCACGTTTGTGCGGTAACTTTTGTGAATTAGTGACAAACGTGACCTGAACTTCACCCGTGCCTTCAGATGAACGGACAACTAAGGTTTTGATAATGCCGGAGTTAGCTTCCTCGTTGTAGATGGGAATTTCTAATTCTTGTAGCATGGCAACCAGTGCTCGGATGACGGTCATGGTTGCCTCGTTTTGCGTGCTGGCTTCAGGTAAGTTCACTAGTTCGTGGGTACCTTCCTTATAAAGACCTGCGATAACGTTGCCGTCAGCATCTTGGCGAACCTGAAATTGGGCCTTGTTGCGATAATGATAAGGATCACTCATTCCAATGGTTGGCCGTAAATCGTAGTTTTCCCAACCGCGGGGCTGAAACTTTTCCAGTGCTTGCCGGATCACATCACGTTTGAACGCGAGTTGTGAGGGGTAATCAAGGTGAGAAAGCTCGAAACCGCCGACTTCGCTGGATTGCGTGTCTGGTGGTGTAACACGATGCGGACTCTCTTTACGGATCTGGTGAACTTTGGCATTCAAAAAGTGGGCGGCCACGTGCGTCACTTCGGCGACAACGACTTCTTCTGGCAGCGCACCCGGTACAAACGTAATTTTGTGGCGGTAATAGCCGATACCTTCACCGTTGATGCCTAGCCGTTTGATGGTTAGTGGGAAGCGTTGGCCGACTTCGACTTGAACATCAGCTTGTGTATGTGCGTTTTCACTGTGTCGCTGATCGTGTCCGCGGTACTGATGATTATGATGATCGAAACGTGACCCATTACCGTGACTGTTGTTGCGATGTGACTGGTACTGATTAGTGTGATTATCTCGATGTTGAGACCACCCTGAGTCATGTCTGTTTGATTGAGGTTTCATGCAATTCTCCGTTTGTGAGCATAATAGTAATTAGCATCATCATAGCATGTTTGATGAGCGAAGTGTGATTTGTGCCGTTACCAGTTGCGAATCGAAGGCGTCATTTCAGACAAAGCAACGGGGATGTTTTATGCTTATTTCAAATTGACGGAGAGGGTGATGAAAATGTCAGCACTATTGACGTTAACCGACATCAACTATCAGGTTGGTGAACGGGAAATTTTAAAGGGCATCAATCTATATTTGAAGAAAGAGAGCAATCTGACTATCGTTGGACCATCTGGGTCGGGTAAGAGTACGATCCTTAAAATTATCGCGCGCATGATTTCGCCGACTGGCGGCACCATGATGTTTGACGGTCACGACGCGTTGAGCTATGACCCCATGACCTATCGCCGCCGAGTGTCATACTGTTTCCAGCAACCAACGTTATTCGGTAAAACGGTGGCCGATAATCTGGATTTTCCGTTTGAAATCCGAAATCAGGCAGTTGATACCAAACGTCAACAAGAATTACTGACTCAGGTTAATCTGTCTA
Organism: Lactobacillus sp.; assembly: GCA_003482405.1. Taxonomy (GTDB): domain Bacteria; phylum Bacillota; class Bacilli; order Lactobacillales; family Lactobacillaceae; genus Furfurilactobacillus. Next base: position 7,633 of record DMZB01000140.1, read on the forward strand.
CTGATTACCTCACACACGATGTTACAGAGCTGTCAGGTGGGGAACGACAGCGGGTTGCATTGATTAGAAATTTAGTCTTTATCCCGGACATTTTATTGCTGGATGAGGTAACCACCGGACTTGACGTTGATAACAAGGAAATCGTGCATCGACTTGTGAACCATTATCGTGACCGCGGCGGGACTGTTGTGTGGATTACGCATGATGAAGCGGAAATTGCAGCGGCGGATGATCGTTATGAGGTTGTCGCTGGGCAGCATAAGCAGGAGGCACAACATGCATAATGCAGTGAATGTGAATAATTTGAGTTTGGCGTTTGCAGGTGGCTTAGTCCTGGTAGCGCTATTTATTGGCTGGCGACAAAAGCTTGGTGTTAACCGGGATATGATCATTGGTGTGGTCCGTGCAATCGTACAACTGACCATCGTTGGCTTTTTGCTGAAGTATATTTTTGCTGTGAATAATGTGTTACTCACGCTGGCCATGATTCTCATTATCATCTTCAACGCGGCATACAACGCGCGAAAACGCGGTCAGGGCATTCCAAACATATTTTGGTCTTCATTCTGGTCGATTCTTATCAGTACAACCGTCACTTTAAGCGGATTGGTGCTGGCCGGTGCAATTAAGTTTGTCCCGTCACAAATGATTCCAATTTCCGGGATGATCGCCAGCAATTCGATGGTCGCGATTGGCCTATGTTATCGCAATATGCGGACCTTGTTTCGTGATCAAAGACAGCAAGTGCTGGAGCGACTCGCGTTGGGTGCCAGCGTTCATGATTCAGCTATCGGGATCGTACGCGAATGTATTAAAACGGGGATGCAGCCGACAATCGATGCGTCCAAAACGTATGGTATTGTCAGCTTACCGGGAATGATGTCAGGATTGATTTTTGCTGGCGTTGATCCCGTATATGCGATCAAATATCAGATTATGGTCGTATTTATGTTATTGTCTGCGACTAGCTTGGGGTCTGTCAGTGCGTGCTACATTGCGTATCGACGGTTCTTTAACGACCAACAGCAATTGATTAACGCGGTGCAAACGGACAAACAGGCCTAAAAAATAAGATAAATTACGCAAAAAGTGACGGGACCATTGGTGGACCGTCACTTTCTATGTATACTAATGCTATTAAATACTGGTTAGACAGTTTTTCGGGGGAGAATGAGATGGAAAACGAAACGGAACGGTTACCGCACCAAATCACTCATGTTTGGCAATTGACAGCCGTGATCACGGCACTTGTTATGGCGGCCATCGGGGTTGGTAGCCTGTCAATTGGTCAGGGTAATGAATCGACATTTTTTTCTGTGAGCGGGTGGCTGATCATTGGTGTAGCCGTCGTTGTTTTGCTGGTTATGTTGGCGTTAGTGCCGTACCGCTGGCGCTTTTGGACATATCGCATCAGTGATCGCGATGTCGAACTACATAAGGGGTATTTTTTTCGCAAACAAATTGTGATTCCAATCGCGCGTGTACAAAATGTGACCCTAGATCAGGGACCGTTTTTGCGCTGGCAAAAGTTGCAGGGAATTGCCATTGTGACAGCCGCGACCTCACACAAAATTGACGGCGTGAGTTTGGAAACCGCTGAACAGTTGAAGGAACTCATCATGAAGTTAGCAAAGGAGGCCCGCAATGACCTCTAATTCTGGTGGGTCCGTAACGCCAATGCCACCGCGTCATCTGCATATCATTGCACTGGTTGGCTTCTTTATTGAAACGATTCGTGAGTGGATCATTCCGATCGCTGGTGGAATCATTGGTAGTTTGACCTTTTACAAGAAACAGCCGTGGCTATTTGTCGCGATTGTCGGTGTCTTAGTTGTATTCGCGATTGCACAACCGCTGCTCAAATATTTTACGTTTACCTATCAGCTAAATGAGCAAGAAATCGACGTCAAACATGGGTTAATTTTCCGTAAACAAAATCATGTGCCATACGACCGGATTCAAAATGTGGCGGTTAAACAATGGTTCTTTTTAAAGCCGTTCAACTTAGTGACGTTGGAGATCGAAACGGCCGGTCACTCAGGCGAAGGGCCAGAGGTCACGTTGATTGCAGTGCCATTAACGTTGCGTGATGAGCTAACGGAAAGGCGTCGTTTGGCAAACGTTGGGGATGAGGGTGCCTTGGCGAATATGCCGAGTGACGTTGCGAACAGTGCAGGAGATACGGAAGGTATACAGTCCAAGACGCTCGATCGTAGCGTTGAGGCATCGCCGGACGCAATCTATAAAATTACATCCAAGGACCTACTGAAGTTTGCTGCGACATCACCCGCGTTCTTGACGGCATTGTTGGCAATTTCAGCAGTTTATGGTCGTTTACAAAGAGTGATTTCGGAACAATTATTGAATACTGCCATGAAAGACTTGGGACAGGCCGGTTGGATAGTGATCATGGCGGGTCTGTTGATTGTCGTGTTGGTTTTGTACCTTGGTTCGATCGTCGTTATTTTCATCCAGTACTATCAGTTCACGTTGACGCTTTCAAACGGACAATTGACGACAGAACGTGGGTTATTTCAGCGCAATACGGTGACACTGGCTCAAACGCGGATTCAGGCGGTACGGGTCAGCCAGCCGTTGTTGCGTTCATGGCTCCACATGGCGACGATTAAGTTAGTGGTCATTGCCAGCGCAAAAAAAGAGAAGGATAGCGACGCTGATAATTTTGTAATCATGCCAATGATTGCGCAGAACCAAGTGGACAGTTTTCTGAAACAATTTGTGAGCGAAGTACCAGTTGAAAACGTGCAGTCTGTTCGACAAAGCGGGCGCACAATGTTTTATCAATTGCGTAATTTCGGTCTGATTGCACTAGGTACTCTACTGGTGCTGGCGTTGGGCCTGTCACAATGGCCACGCGTTGCGGAAATTGTCTCAGGGTTGACGATTATTTTGCTGATACTGGTTTTGATTATTCCGGCTTATTTACCAGCTCGCCGCACGCAGGTGCAGGTCTTAAATGAGGATTATGCGTTTGCTCAAACCAACTTCTTGTTCACTCGCGAGCAGTATTATGTACCCCCGAAAAAATGTGCAATCGCTAATGGTCAAACAGAGTAAGTGGCTGGCACAACGCCACTTTGCGTCACTTACGCTAAATTTGCGTTCTGGCAGCTCGGATAAGCAGGTGACGGTCCGTTATTTGCCTAGCGCTGCGATTGATCAGGTTTACGAGTGGTACCGTAAGCATTAATTTGAAAGAATACAAAACACGCTCCAACGATGACGAATAGTCATTGCTGGAGCGTGTTTTGTTGTATCTAAAACGCGTTCACGCTCTATCTTGTTTCAAGTGCTAAAGAACCGACAACGGTCATCATACTGATGACTAAGTCGGACGGCGCACCAATGGCACCGGTTTGATAGTTGCGCTCATTATTTGAATAATGCGCATTGTCTGGCGTTTTAAGGCTGCCAATTGAGGTCTCCAGATTGAAACCATATTCCAGTTCGCGCGGCACTTGCAAACGGACGGAACCAGCAGAAGATTCTGCCGAAACATTGCCGTCGACTTCCGCAAAACACAATTTGGCCGTGCCACTGGTGACTTCAAAACGGCCATGCCCGTGAGCGTCGTCCAATCGTAGCGAACCTGCTGAACAGCGGACTGAGTAATTGCCGCGAGTGTTCATTAGGCTAACATTGCCACTCATCGCGTTGATGGTGTAATCCTCTGCGATGAGTCCGCGTCCTTTGATCGTACCGGTGATGGAATCAATGCTGAGATTACTAGTTTCGATGTCATCCAGTGAGATGGCACCGCTTGTCGAGGTGATTGCTAAACTTTTCAGGTCGTGTAAGTTGCTAATTTCAATTGGCCCACTGACCGAACTGATTTCCAAACGGCCATGGTAAGTCGTCGGAATCTCCAATTCAATGCGAATGTTGAGGTTATCGCGCGCTGGCCGCTCACCGGCTGTAATGGCGAGTGTGTCGTCCTCGTGAGTGACATGTGCATAATAACTTGGTTCATCAACGAGCATAAACTCACGCACTGTTAGTTCCGAACGATCCGTTGACTGCAACACGATACTCGCAGCCGAATAATTGATCGTTAAATGATCGATATCATCTAATGTTTCCGAAAAAGCGTTCACCAAAGTCGGTGCATGCGTGTCCACCCCGATTTCAAACGTCACTTTGCCATTCTCATGACTTGCCCGATGAATAAAGAAATTCCCCAGTCGACTCATTTAAACCATCACCACCGTCAGCATATTTTGACAGTATCGTAGCATTGCTTACGAACTGTGTGAATAGGCTTAGCAAACTTTTTTGTGGTCATAATGAAAGCTTAAAGAATGAACGGGGAACGGGAACACTAGAGGACTAAGATAAATGGTTTTGAAATTATCCTGGAATGGTTGTTGATGACACTTTCTTCGAAAGCATCCGTATATGTTAACAACTGGTTAGCAAGTAGTCCTTGATGCAGGCTTTTCAATAGATTGGCAGCAGTAATAAAGTGAGCTTGCGTAAAACGAGAAGGGTTTTGTTCCCAAAGTGCTAAATCAATAATGAATTGGCGATATACAGAAATGCTCAAACTTCCATTAACACTGACCAAGTGGGCTAGCTGGTCCGAAGCTTTCTTGAACAGAAATAAAGACTGGTGATTGATGCATTGCAGACAAGTATTAATTAAGAAACGAAAGAATGCTTCCTCGACTTGGCGGCTGCTTAGATTTTGAATAAATT
>DMZB01000204.1 GCA_003482405.1 Lactobacillus sp.
CACCGGAATTAACACGGGGTGGATCGTCGGCAGCGTCGGATGGGTATAAGAGACAGGGATTAGGGATTACGTACAAACCAGTTTGCGTTTATCTGAATCGGCATTGACGTATCCACTAAAGTTTGTTGAATTGAGTGGTGATGGTGTAATCTTTGACGATGCCACGTTTACGGTCTCGTGCAAACGACTAGATCATAAAATTGTTTGTTTTGGTTACCGGATCGTCGAAAAGGATCATCAAGGCGAATTATTGGTGGACAAACTCGCTACACAAAATATCCCTTCCGGACCAGTTTATGGTCAACTGAAGGCCGGCAAAACAGTCACATTACCAGATGGACGAACGCTGAACGGCAAGGACTTTATTGGACCTGCCCAGAAAGGTCGGATCGTGACGATCTTAGGCGATACGCGCAAAACACGTCGGGCAACGGAACTGGCGCAGGATGCAGATGTTTTGGTCCACGAAAGTACGTTTGCAGCAGACGAAAGTAAATTGGCCCACAACTATTATCATTCAACCAGCGAGCAGGCAGCTCAGGTCGCCCGCGATGCACATGCAGGACGTTTGCTGATGAATCATATTTCGGCGCGTTATAATGGACGTGGTGCTAAAGAATTAGAACGTCAGGCCCAAGCTACCTTTGCAAATGCAAAAGTGGTGCGCGACTTTGATGTCATTGATATTCCGTTCAAAAAATAAGCCGTTAAAACTGACGGTGGTTGAGGTGAGCGTTAATGATGAATTTATCGAGTCGATTGAAAGAACTGCGCGATTTAAAAAATCGAATCGTGTTAATTACAGGTGCGTCGTCAGGAATTGGTCAAGCGACTGCGTTTGAGGTTGCCCGGCGAGGTGCAATTGTTGTATTAGTCGCACGCAATGAATTAAAACTGAACCAGGTCGCCCAGCAATGTATGCTCTACTCAGGGCGTCCAGCCTTTGCTTTTGCACTGGATGTTGCTGACGCAGATGCGATTGATAAGACCTTGACTAAAATCCGTCACGAAGTTGGGGCCGTGGATGTGGTGATCAATGCGGCCGGCTTCGGCGACATGGAACCGGCTGTTGATACAGATCCTGAAGTCACTGAGCGCATGTTCAGCGTGAATGTTTTGGGATTGATTTACATTACCCGTCAATTAGCTGGTGAGATGATTGACAAACATTATGGCGCCATTATTAACATTGCTTCAGTCGCGGCTAAGATTCCAACACCCAAAGCTGCTGTTTACACGGCAACGAAAACGGCCGTCCTAGGCTATAGCGATGTTTTACGGCAAGAATTACGTCCGTTTGGGATTCAGGTCACAACAGTTAATCCGGGCCCAGTTGCCACAAATTTCTTTAACGTTGCTGATCAGGATGGTGATTACTTGGCTCGCGTGGCTAATTTCACAGTCACACCACAACTTGTTGCTGAACGGTTAGTGGATACAATCGGCTACCATGTGCGGGAGATTACAGTACCACGGTATTTTGCGGCAGCCGCAGTCGCGTATCATTTATTCCCGACCATGGGTGACTTTGTTATTGATCAGCTATTTAAATCACGGACACCAAAGCACGTTGAACTTAGTAATGGCGATCAGTCCGACGACGAAAATGGTGCAGAGGACAATTCAGCTGCAGACACAGATGATCCAACGGAGGCCCCAGAATGAAAAATCAATGGCGTTTAATTGCAGGTTTAATTCTTGTATTGATTGTGGCCATTTTTGCTGTCATGAATGGCAACAGTGTGCCGATTCATTTTGGTGTGACCACCGTGAAGTGGCCCATGATATTAATTTTGATCGTGTCGTTGTTACTGGGTGCGCTCATTGCCTTATTAGTTACGGCTGGCAACCATGTTAGCCGCAAACGTAGCGACAAACAGGCTGACAGTGAGGTTGCAACAGAAAATGAACAACTGAAGAAACAGAATGCTGCCTTAACCACAAAAAACGAACAACTTAACGGCTTGGTCTCAGACCGTGAAAAGACGATCGAACGTTTACAACAGGAAATCAGTAATCAAGGTCAGGGCACAAACGAGTCAAATAGCTAGAATACAACGTTTAGCTATTAAGAACTGTGCAATATAGCAGGCCCGTTATACAGTGCTTAATGGCTTCGATAACGTGGTTCAAAGTCCAGTAAACTGTGCTTAACTCAAAGTCACCCCATTCCCAAAGTTCGGAAATAGGGTGATTTTATGTTCATGCCCGTTCTTAAATCTGGCTGAGTTTCCAGTACCGCTCCGTGAGTGAGTGGATTTAGCTAATTTGACTGGCTTGCATTTGATCGTCAACGCAGATAGACAAATATTTGAGGAGGTAAAAATGTGTTAGAGCCTAAATTCGACTGGCAGCAGGCCACACCAATCAATGATGACAAAGTGCAAGCATTTGCGTCATCACTGTCAGTTTCGCCATTTATGGCACGTTTGCTGTTAGCCCGCAAATTAGATACACCTGATAAGGTGAACGATTGGTTGAATCCAAAGATTGAGATGCTGCATGATCCTCACCAGATGTTTGACATTGAAAAAGGTGTGGCCCGCATTCAAGAAGCAGTGACGGCCGGCGACCAGATCACCGTATATGGGGACTATGATGCGGATGGTCTCACCAGTACCTCGTTGATGTACGAGGCATTGGATCAATTGGGCGCGAACGTCAATACGTATATTCCTAATCGATTTACGGACGGGTATGGTCCTAACGTTGCCGCTTTTAACCGTTTGATCGATGCAGGGACAAAACTGTTTGTGACTGTCGATAACGGGGTCGCAGGCAATGAAGCGATTGACGCCGCTGCCAAACGAGGGGTCGATGTGGTGGTGACTGATCATCACGAGCTTCCCGATGTGTTGCCCAATGCGGCTGCCATTATTCATCCCCGTCACCCCAAAGGGCACTATCCTTTTGGCGGCCTTTCTGGCGTTGGTGTGGCCTTCAAGGTGGCACAGGTCTTGCTTGACGCAACGGCGGATGAACTTAGTGATGAATTAGATTTAGTCGCGATTGGTGAAATTGCCGATTTAGTGCCTTTAAATGACGAAAATCATGCACTAGTTAAGTTTGGCCTGCAGGTGATTGCAAATACACAACGCCCTGGCCTAATCGCCTTGATGAAGGCGGCCGGAATTGACGGTCAGGAGATTAATGAAGAACACGTTGGTTTTGGCATTGCACCGCGACTGAATGCGTTGGGACGACTGGGAGATGCAAATCCGGCAGTTGAGCTGTTAACGACGTTTGATGATGAACGCGCTGACGAATTGGCGAAAAAAATCAATGCACAAAATGAAAAACGCCAACAACTTGTGAAAGATATTAGTAAGACGGCGTTAGATCAGGCCCAGCAACCGGCAAACCAGCAACGAAAAACATTGATTATTCACGGTCAGGGGTGGCACGAAGGCGTATTAGGCATTGTTGCCAGTAAAATTGTGGAGGCCACACATAAACCTACCTTGGTGATGAGCGAGGATCCCGAAAAGGGTACGTTAAAGGGCTCTGGGCGGTCAGTAGCCGGGTATGACCTTTTTAACGCAATCAATCCGGTACGCGATCAAATGGTCGCATTTGGTGGTCACGCAATGGCCTGTGGTCTAACATGCCCCATTGATCAGGTTGATACACTCGCCGATGCGCTCGAGCAGGCATGTGTCGATCAAAATGTTGATTTGAGTGTGAAGCCGACAATGCCAGTAACAGCAACGGTTCCACTAAGTGACGTCAATGAAGACGACTACAAGGCCGTTCACCAACTGGGACCTTTCGGGACTGATAATACGCAACCAATATTTGAGTTTAAACCAACAACTGTGGATAATGTGCGGACCATGGGGGCTGAAAATAATCACCTTAAATTCCAGATGAACGATCAAGAAGGTCATCATGTTGCTGCCATTGCGTTTGGACGTGGCAAACAAAGTGAACCCGTCACAGCTAATCCTGAAAATGTCAGTGTTATCGGGACTTTATCTGCTAATACTTGGCAGGGAAAAACGACGTATCAACTCATGGTCAAAGACATTCAAGTGAGTGGCATTGCGATTGTAGATGATCGCACGAACCATTTAGCGAAGACGCTTTTTCAACAACCGGCAACCTATCTGTTCTTTCACGCGAAGTTAGCGGATCAATTACAGGACTACTTGCCAGAGGGTGCTGAATCAATTTGCGTGGCGCGTGACGTACTACCTGCGAAATCTTCTCACTTAGTCATCGTGGATTGTCCAGATGATTTGGAATCGTTGCAACACGTATTAGCAACGGTGAAGACGGATGCGCTGACAACGTATTTTTACGAACATGATTCAGCGTATCTAAATGGCATGCCCAGTCGTGCTGAGTATGGTAAGTTATTTAAATTTGTCGCCACTCATCAAAATGTCGATGTCGGCCATCAATTGCCTACATTAGCGAAATACTTACAAATTGATACTGGCAAACTGATTTTCATGATTCAGCTGTTTTTTGAGGTCGGATTTGTTAAAATAGACTCTGGCGTTATGAACGGGGTTAGTGAGCCGCCGCATGCAGATCTTGCAAGTGCTGCGGCTTACCGTCAACGTTTGGCGCGAATTGATACTGAAGAAAAGTTACTCTATTCCAAGGCACCACAACTGAAAGCCTGGTTGTTGGCAGCCATGAGCTAAGCTTAAAGGAGCTGTATAAATTGGCTTTAGACTTAACAAAATACATTGCGACAGTGCCAGACTATCCAGAAAAGGGCATCATGTTTCGGGACATTTCGCCATTAATGGGCGACGGTGCTGCCTATCATCAAGCGACAGATACGATTGTAAATTACGCTCGCGATAAGCATGTGGATATGGTTGTGGGTCCTGAATCCCGTGGCTTCATTGTCGGTTGCCCTGTGGCCTATGAGCTGGGGATTGGTTTTGCACCGGCCCGTAAAAAGGGCAAGCTACCACGCAAAACAATTAAGGCTGATTATGCTCTGGAGTATGGTTCTGCATCTCTTTATATGCACGAGGATGCAATTAAGTCTGGGCAACGGGTCTTAGTCACTGATGACATTTTAGCAACGGGTGGCACCATTGAAGCGACAATTAAACTCGTTGAACAGCTTGGCGGTGTGGTTGTAGGTTGTGCATTTTTATTACAGTTAAAAGAACTGCATGGATTGGACAAACTTAAGAACTATGACACGTTGGTGTTAATGGACTATTAAGCGCAGCTGAAACGTCACTGAAACTGTGACACAATACAAAATGAGCGGTGTCAGGGCTTGATTACCCTGGCACCGCTCATTTTGTGTTTGGAGTCTGTGTTATACCACTTTTCTTTGCGTATCAAATTGTTGTGACTTCGTAAATCTAAATTCATCTTGGCCGTTCAACAGCCGTGTGGGTTACTTGTTAGTTCGCTTGAGCCCATGAAGAATCTGTAACGCCTTTTTGCGAGTTTTGATATTTGGGCTCTTTAGGTTTCTGACAGCTGTGCTTTGATCCATTTTCATGCTTTTTGACCTCGTTTTAGAATTTGTTTGCCATTATAAAAACCGTTGGGCGATACATGGTCTTTTATAACATACTCGCCTAATTGTTCGTCATAGTGAATGGCTGGCATTGATAATTTAAAATTTGCACGATGTTGATTGCGTTTTGGCTTCGATGTTTTGCGTTTAGGGATTGCCATCATTTCGTCCTCACTTTTTTAAATAGTAATGATTACTCTTTACAGTATACGCGTTTTGATAAAGTCGTCAATTCTTTTCACTTGAGAAACCAAAAAAGTTTATCCGGAAGTCGTAGGTGCGAAACCACGCAAAGGACAGCGTTGTCTTAACCATTTTTGTGCGCAGTTGTGTCTAAAACCATATCAATATGCGGGATGTTATCTTCTAAATAAACTGACGAGACAGCCTTGAACCCAAAGCTCCCGTAGAAGTCGCGTAAATAATTTTGAGCTTGAATTTTGATTGGAGCGGTTGAATACAGGCGTGCCAGCGTTGCTAGGGTGGTTGCAACCAATTGTCTGCCTAGATGCTGTTTACGAAATTCCTTCACGACCAAAACACGGCCAAAACTCATAGATGTCCCGTCGTCGTGGGGAATAATGCGTGCATAGGCAACCAGCTGTTTATTTTGTTCAAGCAGTACATGATAAGCATCGAGATCCTTATCGTCGACTTCTTGATAAGGGCAGGTTTGTTCGACCACAAAGACTCTTGTTCTGGCTGCCATGATTCGTACTAATTGTTGTGGTGTAAGGTCTTTTGTCTGTTTAATTAAAATTTTTGGTGTCATCGTCGTTCCTCCTAAAAAATAGACGCTAGACCATTTCCTCACCGAACAAGTCGGAGCCCTAGTAGAAATGGTCTAGCGTCTTTATATGCTGATCCGGGGATCAACACAGACATTAAATTTGATTTGAAATAAGTATAAAACATATTAGTTGGATTGCAAGTGATTTTTGGCAAACGAAATGGCGGGTGGCTCATTTGAGTATGATTGGAAAGCGTAAACTATCCTTCACAACGCGGCCATCTATGATATACTTATTTGGTACCTCTTGGAGAGTTGGCAGAGTGGTAATGCAACGGACTCGAAATCCGTCGAACCCGTTTATAGCGGGCGCGCAGGTTCAAATCCTGTACTCTCCTTTATACCCTTGGCAGGAAAAGGCATTCGCACACGTTGCGGGTGCTTTTTTCTCGCACTTTTTTGATCATGGTATTTTGTTTGATGCGATCGCATTGTCGTGGTTACTGGCAGTTAGTTATTTGACTGTCAGACATTCGACAGGTAAAGTTGACGAAGTAATGAAACGAACAAATAGTGAGGACGACTGAAATGAAGATCGGTATTGATAAAATGGGCTTTTATACCCCACATTTAGTGTTGGATATGACTGATTTGGCACATGCTCGTGGCGATGATCCGGATAAATACCTGTCTCTTATAC
>DMZB01000054.1 GCA_003482405.1 Lactobacillus sp.
CTTTATTTTCGTACCCAGAATACGTGTGTAACACATACCATAACTTTTCAGCCGTTTCAGCCATTTTAAATCCTCCAATTGTTTAACACAGTGCAAAATAAAAAAACTTCGACAAGTCGACGAAGTTTTTTCGATTGACAATAGTATAGCAAAGATCTCACCAGTTTGCTACTCTCAACCCTGTTTTGGGTGATAACCAGCAACTCTGGAATCAATTACGCTAACCAGGCAATCAATGCCTGAACGCCCCAATCAATGAGGGCAAAGAACAAAGCGAACGCTACGGAAACCGACAGGACAATCGACGAATCACGACGGTTTTCACGTGCTGTTGGCCAGCGAACGATCTTTAATTCAGCAAAAACACTCTTTAAAAAACGCCACAAATGCATGATTCAGTCCTCCTATTTGGTTTCTTGGTGCAACGTGTACTGTCCGCAATGTTTGCAAAACTTGTTAACTTCTAAACGTTTCGTCCGATTGGCGTTTGCAGTGATTGTATAATTACGCGACCCGCAAACTGAGCATGCCAGTGCGACTTTTCTTGTGGCCATTACTGGCACCTCCAAATACTTATCTTAAATGAACAGGCCCTGACAGCTATCTTCAATGACAAATTTCAGTCACTGAGCGCTCCGACGACCTCATAAACAGATAACAGATTATCACGTTGGCGGGGTACATGTCAATTATTGCTGTTGGTCAACAGCACGGTCACCGCCTTTCCACGACAGCGATTCGCCGCGTTACGGACTTTGCTGTAGGAACACTGATATTGCAGTGCAATGTGCTCGATTGATAAACCATCATTGAGCCCCCACCACACTTGCTGTTCAAACGCCGATAGCTGTGTATACAAACCCACGATCTGTTCGTGCATTTCAACTAAGTTCAAGCCATCCGGTTGAAAACTGGCAAGGCTGCCCAGCAAACTATCGCGCTCCGGTCCTTCGAACGGTTTACTGATCTCTTCTTGAATCCGTTTTTGTGCATTTTGCCGACGACGCAGATCAAAACCACGATTTCGCACATTTAAGCGATAATAAGCTGCAAACTCACCAACACTTCGGCCCTGATAACGTTTCAATGTCGTCATTAAAACCATGCGGCATTCCTGATGCCAGTCATCACGATCCATCATCCGTCCCTTGAAATTCAGATCCCGAAACCACTTATTAATTAGCGGTAAATATTTTTTAAAGAGCGTTTCAAACGCCATCTCGTCCCCAGATGAGGCAGCAATGATCGTCTCATCTTCTTCCTCACGACTCCAATAATCCACGTTATCCCCCACCTCTAACGTACTGTTGCGCCAGCCCTTGCTATGTTTGATCAAGGCAATTGCTTCGCCACAGACATTGTTTATTCGCGCAAACTTTTTTGTCGAGTGGTCTGTACCACTAAGTGTGCAGGGTTAGCTTAAAAAAACTTATGAATTCCATCAACCAAACATGCGTTTGATATATTGAAATTTACATTTGGATATTAGTTAATTAATCGCTAGATTGTCGAGAAACGTCGTAAAGATGTAGTTTTGTCAATGTAAAAGCCGTCTGTAAGCGCTTGTTCGCAGGTCTTAACATACAAGATAAACTATATTGTTCGTTAACTATAACGGTACGAAAAAGGGACCATTTTTAACGGCCCCGTTGGATAAAACCTTTTTAATTGTAAACATTATTTTATTAAATAATGCCGTTTATAGCGGATGACGCGAGTTGAAACCTGCATAGATCAGTAGTGAGGCCGCAACGGAAGCATTCAAACTTTGTACATGGCCAACCATCGGAATCGTCAACATCTCGTCAACTGTCTTCTTCAATAATGCTGAAATGCCTTTACCTTCATTACCGATCACCAAAGCGGTCGGTGCGGTGGCATCCCATTGACGGAAATCCTTGCCAATCATGTCTGTTCCGAAAATCCAGAGCCCGCGCTCTTTTAATTCCTTCACAGTGGCCACTAAATTTGTGACCCTGGCAACCGGAACGTGTTCAATTGCACCCGTCGACGTTTTGGCAACCACTGAAGTCAGCCCAACTGCCCGGCGTTTGGGGATAATAACGCCATGGACACCAGCGGCATCGGCGGTCCGCAAGATTGACCCCAAATTATGTGGGTCTTCGATCGAATCCAGAATCAGGAAAAATGGAGCTTCTTGTGCCCGTTCAGCATTGGCAAACAGGTCATCCACACTCGCATAGGCAAACGGCGGAATTGCCAGCACAACTCCTTGATGGTTTTGACCATTGGTCATGAAGTCCAGCTTCTTCTTTGGCACCGTGCTGATAATCAAATGACGGCCAGTCGCTAACGATTCAATGTTGCGAATGGCATCAGCGCGTAAACCTTCTTGAATAAAGACTTTATTGATCTGCTGGTCACTCGCCAACGCTGCTTCCACCGGGTGACGGCCAATAATGAAATCGGTCGATGTTTCGTCTGGTGTTTGTTGCTCTTGTGATGGTTGTTGTGCGCCAGCGTGCTTTTCGTCGTGGAAAGTTGGCTTATGTCGTGGTCGTTGCCGTGCACCACGGTCATTACTACGATGTTGTTGATGTTTCTCTGGCATGTATTTATCCTTCCGTCCTTCCGGCTTCAACCTGGTCGATGCACCACTGTGCCAACCAGTCGATCCGGTCTTGCTGTTTTGTCAGTTTGAGATACCCAAAAATTGCTTCAAACCCGGTCGAGATCCGGTACGTCACGATATTCGTGTTTTTTGCACTATGATGCGTCGTCGCATTACGGCCGTGCTTAAACATCGTGGTTTCTTCATCCGTTAAGATTTCATCGGTTTCCATCAATTTAACCAATGCGGCCTGCGCCTTTGCGGAAACAAAATGAGTCGCGTGATGATGTAGCTTAGTGGGGACCGTGTAGCCGAGCTCCAACAAATGTTGCCGAATATACACTTCGTACACCGCGTCGCCAAGATACGCGAGACTCATGCCGTTTAGTTGCCGATAATTAAGTTCAGTCATTTGTTTCCTTCCGCCAACGTGTGCCCTGCGGCGTGTCTTCAAGAACGATACCGCGGGCCTTCAGTTCGTCACGAATTTCATCGCTACGTTGGAAGTCCTTATTTTTTCGTGCTGCCAAACGTTCGTCGATGAGCGCTTGAATCTCAGTATCCGTATCAGTTGGGTCGGAGGCGTCCGTAAATTCGATACCAAACACACCCAGTAACGTGGTAAATAACGTTTTTAACGTGACCAAAGTATCTTTCGCCACTGTCTCCGCATTCAAATAAACGTTGATGGTTTTAGCCAATTCGTAAACAGCTGCAATCCCGTTTTGCGCGTTAAAGTCATCATCCATTGCATTTTCAAATGCCACTTGTTGCTGTTTGGCAGCCGCTTCAACCGCCGCATCACGTCCAGCTACCGCGTCGCTCAACCGATAGTTCAGATTGTTATAGGTCGTTTGCAACCGTGCCAGATTGTTTTTGGCATCGGTCAAATTGCCGCTGGTATATTGAATTGGACGCCGGTATTGTGTTGTCGCCATGAAGAACCGCACGGCCTGTGGATCCTCACGCTGGTTCATTTCATGGAGCGTGACAAAGTTACCGAGTGACTTACTCATTTTTTCGTTTTCATCGCCAACCGTCACAAACCCATTGTGCATCCAGTAGCGGGCAAACTTCTTGCCAGTATGTGCTTCGCTTTGCGCAATTTCGTTTGTGTGATGTGGGAAGATCAAATCCTGACCACCACCATGAATGTCAAACGTATCACCGAGGTACTTGGTCGACATAACGGAACACTCAATGTGCCAGCCTGGCCGGCCCATCCCCCACGGTGATTTCCATGAAATTTCGCCTGGCTTGGCTGCCTTCCACAGGGCAAAGTCAATGGGGTCCTCCTTCTTGGCATTATCGCCGTCATCCACACGATCACTCGCGCCATTTTCCAAATCATCTAAAGACTCATGTACAAGTTGTGTGTAGTTTGGAAACTTGCGCGCGCGATAATACACATCCCCAGCGGATTCATAAGCAAATCCTTTGGCGACTAAATCCGCCACAAAGTCCACAATGTCGATGATATTTTCAGTTGCCCGTGGATTCACGGTTGCCCGCTCCACATTTAACGGTTTGGTATCGTCAAAATATGCGTTGATGAAACGATTGCCCAGTTCAGGCACTGTGATGCCCTCTTTGGCAGCCTCATTGATCATCTTGTCATCAACGTCGGTAAAGTTGGACACGTATTTAACTTGATAGCCTTTATATTCGAAATAGCGGCGAATCGTATCAAATGCCACCACTGAGCGAGCATTACCAATGTGAATGTAGTTGTACACCGTTGGACCACAAACGTACATGTTAACCTGGCCTTCGTGCAACGGGACAAACTTTTCTTTACTCCGCGTGAGCGTGTTAAATATTTGTATCATGGTAACGCTCTCCCTTCCAAATTGATTAAGTTATAGTGATTTTACCATAGTTCTGCGGGTCGCGGCATTTTGATAATCTGTAGATTAGCTGGTTTGCTGACGGCTCCGGTTATGAACATTGAAATTGCTATGCGGACCGGTCCAAGCCTGAAGATCACAGTCTTGACCCTCGACTTGAAGCCCCACAGTTCGGGTCTTCGAGCTCGTCCGTGCTGTACATTCGGCACAATCCAGCCGAATCGACACCATCTGCACAGCAGCTTTCAACGCTCATCACCTACGCCTACTACCGTCATAACTCTACCAGTAACGACGCATCTTGCAATTATGGTCGTGTTCAGCGTGATTGTGAAAACAGCAAGCAGTCTCGCGATGCTACTGTCACCCTCGAACGTAGTGGAGCTAGACCTGAACAGAGTCTCGTGACCGCAAGACTTAGCGGCGGGGTTTGCCGCTTAGACTTGCAGGACGAGTTCTGAAACGCGGGTTTCGGTTCAGAATCGAGGTTGAAGACTCTGGTTTTGGGAGGCCGAGACCGGTCCCACGAAATGGCGTTCAGGTCTGGTGGAACGATGATTAGCACGCCGTTTATACGACCAGATGCACTTCTTAGCGAGAACAAAAAATCACCGCGCAAGCAAATATCGCTTGCACGATGACAGAATGATCCGGTATTAATCAGTCTACAATGTCTCGATAGTAGCCTGGATATTTCTCAGCGTTGTCTTACGTCCCAACAACTCCATCGAATCTGGCAATTGTGGACCGTGCATTTCATGAGTCGCCGCAATCCGCAATGGCATGTAAAGTGCACGCCCACGAATCTTGGTGTCCTTTTGGATGCCCTTGATCGTCTTTTGAATCTCATAGGCGTCAAAGACGGGCAACTTTTCAGCACGGCTGACGAACTCAGTCAACACAGTCTTAGCCGTTTCAGCAGCTAGTTCAGCTTTAGCTTCATCGTTGATTTCAGCAGGCTCTTGGAAGAAGACATCCTTACTCATTTCAACAATTTGGGCTGTGTATGACATCTGTTGTTTGTACATGCTGACCAGTTTACGAACCCATTCCAAGTGTAACTGGTTCGGATCCTTTTCGATCAGGCCGGCATTGATCAGTTCTTTCAAACTGCTGTCGAAGATTTCGTCTTCTGGTGCTGCCTTCACGTATTGGTTGTTGATCCATTCCAACTTTTTGCCATCAAACTTAGCTGGTGATTTGGACAGCCGCTTTTCATCAAACATCTTGATCAAATCTTGACGTGAGAAAATTTCATCCTCACCCACTGGCGACCAGCCGAGTAACGTAATGAAGTTCAACATGGCGTCTGGCAAGTAACCTAATTCACGGTATTGTTCAATGAATTGAAGCACCGTTTCGTCACGTTTGGACAACTTTTTACCAGTCTCAGTGTTGATGATCAGCGTCATGTGACCAAAGATTGGTGGTTCCCAACCAAAGGCTTCGTAGATCATCAATTGCTTAGGCGTGTTGGCAATGTGGTCATCCCCACGTAGGACGTGACTGATTTCCATCATGTGATCGTCAACAACCACCGCAAAGTTGTACGTTGGCATACCGTCACGTTTCTGGATGACCCAGTCGCCACCGATCGTATCGGAGTTAATCGAAATGTCACCCTTAACGATGTCACTCCAGCTGTAGTCGCGGTTCTTCGGTACACGGAAACGGACAACCGACTCTAAACCATCTGCTTCGGCTTTTGCCTGTGCAGCCTTGATTTCATCGTCACTCATGCCTTCATATTCGTAAACATAGTGTGGCGCTTCTTTATTGGCCTTTTGTTTCTCGCGATCAGCCGTCAATTCAGCTTCCGTTCGGTAAGATTTGTACGCCAAACCTTTGTCCAACAAATCCTGAATCAACTTCACATAAATGTCTTTACGTTCAGATTGACGATAGGGTCCGAAGTCGCCAGGTTTGTCGGGACCTTCATCCCAGTCGATGCCCAACCACTTCAGGTTGTCCAACTGACTTTTTTCACCGTCAGCCACGTTACGTTTCGTATCCGTATCTTCAATCCGAATGACAAACGTGCCTTTGTTATGCCGTGCAAATAAATAGTTAAATAGCGCGGTACGGGCATTACCAATGTGTAAATGTCCAGTTGGTGACGGTGCGTAACGCACCCGAATCTTGCTCTTGGCCAAAATCAGCGCCTCTTTCTTTATCAAAAGTTATGTGTATACGCTTAATGTTACCGTTTTGGACACTAATTTTCAAATGCTTTCACATGTACGTGTCTCAAACTTCAAACAGTTTGGCTGAACATTTTTACGGCTGGTCAGAAAAAGAACACGTGATGATTGCGCCCGTTGAGCTCAGTCATCACGTGTTTTAAAAGTCTAAACATAACAGTTTTATGCGCCACTTAAATCCGACGTTTAACCTTTACGATTCTTGTTCGTACGCCGGTTGGTCTTCTTGTTAGCGGCACTGCTGGCACGACCACCAGCACTCGCTTTGCCTGTCGCGCTGTCAGCTTTTGTTGACATAGCGGTCGTCCCATTTGACCCATTCGACTGCGCTGAACTGGCGTTTGACCCATTGGCATTACTGTCAGGTGCTGGTACCTTATCACTAATTCCACGCGTAGAGTGCGTTGGCTTAGCAAAAATCATCCGGCCTGCATCCGTTTGTAACGCACTTGTGACCGTAACATCGATGTGATCGTTAATGAAGTAACGTCCATCTTCAACAACGACCATTGTCCCGTCATCCAAGTACGCAACCCCTTGCTGACGTTCGGTACCATTCTTCACGACCATGACGTTTAACTGTTCACCAGGAATAACACGTGGTTTCAGCGATTTCGCCAGCGCATTGATATTCATGATCTGCACATTTTGAAACTGGCTAACTTTGTTTAAGTTGTAGTCATTAGTCACAACCACAGCCTGTAACTGCTTCGCCAACTCAATCAACTTATCGTCGACTTCAGGGATATCCTCAAAGTCGCCTTCGTACATCTCGATTGGCATCACTTTTTCGCTCTGCAGCTTATTTAAAATATCCAAACCGCGACGACCGCGGACTCGTTTGATACTATCACTCGAATCAGCGATGTACTGCAATTCGTGGAGCACAAAGTTTGGCACGAGCAGTGTGCCTTCAAGAAAACCGGTCTTAATGATGTCGTAGATGCGGCCATCAATTAAGATGTTGGTGTCTAAAATTTTGTAGTGATGGAAGTTTGGCTCACTCTCATCCAAAATTTCGCCGGTATCCGATGTCGGTTTGTTACGTCGAAATCCCAGTGCAAACAAACGTCGCCACTCATCGGTGCGCGTCGTACCGATTCGGAAGCCTAAATAGCCCATTAACAGCATCAGTACAACTGGGATCAACGTATTTGTCACAAACCAATTCGTCCGGAAAAATATTGTGGAAATCAGAATTGCAAACACCAATCCGACGATAATGCCCAAGCTACCAAACAATAAGTAGATCGGACTTTGCTTAGCCAAATACTTTTCTAAGCGGTTAACAAGTTTTTCAAGGTACCCGACCAACAGGAACGAAAGAAAATACAGAATAATTGCACCAAGTACGGCGTTGGTCAAAAAATTGTTGATGATGTGATTGCCGGCGACGCCCATCGATATCCATAAAACTGGGAGAAACCGGAAACCTAGGCCAATCCCGCCAATCACAAACAACAGTTGAATTACAAGTCTCTTTGTCATTTTCATATTGATTTCACCTCCTTTCAATTTGTAATTGCCATTACGGTCTTTGAAGCGATGGCCATCTCCATCAACCACAAGTTTAAGCTCAACCTCAGTTAGGCTAACGCAAGTTTGAGTGCCTGACTGATTGTGGTCACACCAACGACCTCAATGCCCTCTGGTACTGTCCAACCCTGCAGATTATTCTTAGGCACAAAAATCCGTTTGAATCCTAACTTCTGAGCTTCAGCCACCCGTTGTTCGATTCGGTTAACCCGCCGAATTTCGCCGGTCAAGCCGACTTCGCCCACAAAGCTGTCACTTGGGTTAGTTTCCTTATCGCGATAACTGGACGCGATGGAAACTGCAATCG
>DMZB01000251.1 GCA_003482405.1 Lactobacillus sp.
AATAACACCAATGACGGCGCTTAATTTCCACCAATCCTTGTTGGTAACGTAACCAGTTCCAGATAGTAGCGCAGCTGGTCCAGCGGAATATGGTGTTGTTGATAGGTAAATCGAGCCACAAAATGCCAACATTAATGCTGCAAGAATATGTGGAACGCCAGCACCAATTGCAATTGAAAGAAAACCTGCATATAGCGCGGAAATTTGAGTCGCCACACTTGGAAACAAGTAATGTAGGTAAAAGTAGGCAAGGAACAGGATCACGAGGACCAAAATCCAATTCATTCCGTTCAGCAAGCCGCCTAATGTCTTAGAGAACCAAGGGAAAAAGCCAAGTGTCATCAGTTTTTGCGACATGAGCATAATGACTGACAGCCAAACCAGTATGTTCCAAGCGAAACTTTCCTTTAATAGATCCTTAGTTGTTAGGACGCCAGTGACTAAGAGTACGCCAACTGCAATAAAGCTAACCGCGGTTGCATCAATACCAAATTTTGTGCCAACTAGCCAAAGAATAATGGCCATCACGAAAGTTGCCAGCATGATTATTTCACTAACCGACATTTTGCCCAGCTCTTGTAATCGGTCATTAGCCCAAGCATTTGCGTTAGGCGTTTCCTTGATTTCTGGTGGATATATTTTATATAAAACAAAGGGAATAACCAGTAACGAAAGAATCCCGGGAACACTTGCTGCCGCAAACCACTGGAACCAGGAAATGGTGATACCTTGTGTCTTGGCCAAACCAATAGCGATTAAGTTACCTGCTAAGCCAGTCAAAAAGAGTCCGGAGGAGGCATTATTGATTTCATACTCGTTAAAAACTAAGAAGGAACCTAATTTTCGTTCTGTTCCGTTTTTAGGGTCAGAGCCCATTTCGCGCGATAAGTTATCAATGATTGGATACATAATACCGTTAACTCGAGCATTATTGCTGGGAATTCCGATTGCCAAGACGGTGTCAACAGCGGATAAAGCGTAGGCCAGTCCCAGCGTACGTTTGCCAAACAATTTGACGAAAAGATAGGCAATGCGCTTACCGAGTCCAGATTTGATAAATCCAGCTGCCATGAACATACACATTGCAACCATCCATGAGGTCGAATTACCAAATCCAGCAGTGACCTCGTTCATCTTGAAAATGCCAGCCAGCATTGCGATAGTTACGCCGATTAAAGTGGTTGCCATCATGGGCAGCGGCTTTGTAATACAGGCCACGATAGTTGCAATGAAGATTGCGAATAGATGCCAGGCTACTGGACTGATGTCAGTAGGTTTAAGTGGTGTCAATAACCATAATATGACACCCAAAAGGATAGGGAGAATAAAGGCTTTCCAATTAATTTTGCTAATCATGAAATGTACCCCTTCGATTATTATTAAATGACTAATCAGTATGAGTGTTGTGACACGATGTAACCAGCATCGTACACATATTGAGAAAACAATCACATGACCAGCCAGAACACACACTGTGCTTTAAAATCTTCAGGCGTAGCATAGCTTTTATTTTATCCTTGTTGTTGAAATGTGGGACTCACTAAGCAGACCATTGAGAAGCTGAAAGATTGATGTGACAGGAAACTAAGGGAGCTAGGGAACTGTTAATAAACTCACGTTTTGAACAGAAAAGAACGGTAAAAACAACTACAACCGAGTTAATCCATCAATCTTTTTTATGAGAATATTATTTTATGTTGGTGAAAACGAGGTGTCTTCTTGAAATTCTAACGATAATAATGATGAATTTGATCAATTTTTTACTACCAAGTCGGGGATTGAGACGTATTCGCTAAAAAAGTGATTGCCTTTTGTGAGTAACTCGTTATATTG
The DNA here is from genome assembly GCA_003482405.1 of Lactobacillus sp. GTDB lineage: Bacteria > Bacillota > Bacilli > Lactobacillales > Lactobacillaceae > Furfurilactobacillus. The sequence continues at coordinate 1,834 of DMZB01000251.1, forward strand.
ACGCTGTGAACAACCACACGGCTTTAAAATTTTTCGAGATTAAAATGCAAAGGAATGTTTTTTTATGAAATTACTCGAAATTGTCGGCACAAACGCTGATAAATCATATAACAGAGAATTATTAGAATACATGCAGCGTCATTTTCAACAAGAGAGCACAATTGAAATCGCCGAAATTAATAATCTGCCCTTATTCAAGGAACAAGCGGTCGGGGTCGAATTACCTAAAGCAATTGCGCAGCTGGCAGGCCGGGTTGAGGCAGCTGATGGCGTTGTTATCGGTGTACCAGAATATGATCATTCAATTCCTGCTGCATTAAAGAGTGTGATTGAATGGCTGTCATGTACGATTCATCCTTTTGATGGCAAACCTATTATGATTGTTGGAACATCGCTGGGTATTCAGGGGACTTCACGAGCACAGGATGAACTTCGGAGAATTTTAAACGCACCCGGCGTGGCTGCAAATGTGTTACCCGGCAATGAATTCATGCTGAGTTTTGCGCCAAAAGCGTTTGATTCGGCCGGTAGTCTCGCAGATGAAGACACGGTTAAATTTTTAGAGAGTTGCTTCAAACATTTCATGCAGTTAATAAAAACGCAAAATGGGAAACAAACATTGGCCACAAGATGGGACGCCAATTACGATGTCGTGGTGCTTGGATTTGGTGGTGCCGGTGCATCAGCCGCTAGATTTGCGGCCGACGGTGGTGCCAAAGTGCTAATTGTTGAAGCGGCTCCATTTGGACGTGAGGGTGGAAATACACGATATTCTGCTCAGCATGTTGTTATGGGTGAAAGTCTCACTGATTTGACGGACTACTATCATGATTTGAATCGCCCGTTTATAACACCAGAGAAAACATTACAGGCTTATCTGAAGGGAATGAATCAGATTCCCGCCTACTTTAATGACTACTTAGGTATTCATGCGGTCAGCTGGAAACACGACATCAAGCCAGGGGATGCGGTTGCAATTAAGAAGACAATGGCAGAATATCCTGAGTTTAAGGGGAGTCGAACCGTTGACTTTGCATTAGTTCACAAACGGGACAAAGATGCCGGCTTGTGGAAGGTATTGCGACAAAAAGTGCTGGACCGACATGACCAAATTGATATTTGGTTAGATTCGCGTGCTCGTCATTTGATTCAAGAACCAGGTACGGGGGTTGTTCGCGGTGTTCAGGTGGAACGAAATGGTAAGCGACTCAATGTGCATGCCAAAAATGGGGTCGTGTTAGCTCTTGGCGGGTTTGAAAACAACCCAGAACTCGTTCAAACTTATCTTCACAGCTCACGGTTAACACCATTAGGGACACTATATAATCGCGGTGACGGTGTTAAAATGGCACAATCAGTTGGTGCTAAGATGTGGCATATGACGAACTATGAGTCTCATGGCATTTTGCCAGGAATTACGTTCAAAGAATCCCCTGACGAGAGAGGTCGGCAAATTGAACATTGGCCGTTGCTGAAACAAGGCAGTATTTTGGTGATTGCGGATGATGGGACGCGATACTTTCCAGAGGATGCACCACATCGACACGGCCATATCCGTACTCATGGTTCATGGCTCATTCCAATGAAAAATCAGCATCCTTATCTAGTTTTCGACCAGGCACAGTATGATGACTTTAACCATGAACTAAAGCAAGAAGGCCGTTTACCATATCCAGAATTTATGAAAAAATTAGTCTCGGCAACAACCCTCGCAGAATTAGCTGATCAGATGGGTGTGCCTCAAAATAACCTTGAACAAACAGTGGCGAGATTTAATCAGTTTAAGCGTGATGGTCAAGATTACGAGTTTGGACGGAATACGGATAGTATGCGTAGTTTTGATGGAGGTCCATACTATGCAATTGCGGCAGCCAACGATGTGTTGAATACTCAAGGCGGCCCACAGCGTGACGAGAATGCCCAGATCATTGATACGAACGCTCATCCAATTCCTCATCTTTATGGTGCTGGTGAGCTAGGTGGAATTGTTGCAAACTGTTATCAAGGTGGCGGTAATTTAGCAGAGTGTTTAATCTTCGGTAAATTAGCTGGTGAAAATGCTGCTGTTGAAAAAGATGATGCAGATGATGTGAATGTTGAAAATCAACACCGCGTTAATGACATCATGGACGCGGAAAGTGCGATGAAAGTTGACTTGAAAGCGGACCAGTATGTAGGTAGTTCAAACAGCGGCCTTGGTGGTACGATTACAGTGCGAGTTACTTATCAAAATCATCAGATCGAAAATGTTGAAGTTATGCAGCATCATGAAAGTGAAGACGTTGGCCTAGTCGCCGTCGACCAATTACCAAAGGAAATCGTCGCTGCCAATTCAACTGATGTGGATGCTGTATCGGGCGCTTCAGCCTCTAGTCGAGCAATTAAAGAAGCCGTTAACGATGCTTTAAAGAAGGCAGATACGCAAACAACACATTAGGATTTGTATTTGAACAACTAGGGATGTTTACGAACTTATTTGACTACTAAAAGACCGATGCACAGGCATTTTTATCCTGTTGCACCGGTTTTTTGTTTTTACTCAATTTTTATATTTGTTGCCTTCTATTTTGTTAGCTGCAATCGATGTTGAACACTGACTAAATCGACAGTGTCGTCATCGTAGACGAAGGCCGCACCGTAAATGTCGTCACGCCCTTCACCCCAACCTGGAATGGGTTTGCCAGCGAAGAATAAACGCTTAGTTTCGATTTCACAAGTGATGGAGTCACGCGCAAAGATGGTGACACCGCTAACGTGAGTCTGCAGGGGATGACCTGTTTGTGGACTTAGTAAGTGATGATAACGGTGACCATTTTGTACTAGGACACGCTCATAAGTGCCCGATGTAACGGCTGAACCAGCTGGCATTGACACAGTCAGTAGATCTTGACCACGCGCTTTGGTCGGTGCTTGTACTCCGGCGATCCAACGACCATTTGTGCGGCGTGGCGAGTCACCAACAAATTCAATGTTGCCACCAAGGTTGATGATTCCAGCGGAGACGCCATAGGCGCGCCAAAGATCGCGAATACGATCCGCGATGTAGCCCTTGGCAATCCCACCCAAGTCCAGTTCCATACCTGCTTGAGTTAGGAATACTGTTTGATCAGTTGCGTTTAAAGCAACGTTATCTGGGTCGATCAGATTTAGACGATGGTTAATATCGGTTTCACTCGGTACGTTTGCATCGGCAAAACCAATTTTCCAGAGCTTTACCAGCGGTCCAATCAGGGCGTTAAAGCCAAAACGTTGTTTGCTTTGTTCAACTGCCATGGCGACCAGTGAAAACGTGCTTGGAGATACTTGCACGGGTTCCTGACCGGAGGCGTTATTGACAGACATAACCTCTGAAACTGGAGCGTTAACCGTTAGTTGGCGTTCATAATGTTGAATGAGCGCAATGCTGTCGTCCAAAATTTTTTCATTTGTTTCACCCATGAGTGTGAGCACAATGTTTGTGCCAAGTGCGTGAGTTGTTTTAGTTAATTTTGCGTTAGAAAGATTATTAATCATATAAAGCGCCTTTGTAGAGTTAGATTGAGTGGTGTGTAATCAATTAGCAGCTTTAACTTGTAAATTGACATTGAGTGCGTATACATCGCTACGGTAGGAAGCAAGTGATAATTCAACCGGTTTATTGTGATTGTCGAAGCCTGTTGTTTCGCTGAAAAGGATTGGCGCGCCGGTTTCCACGTGGAGTTGTTTTGATGTGAAGTCATCAGCCGAAATTGCTGTCAACTGGCGATTAACAGATTGCACACTAATGTTATACTTTTCGGTCATTAAGACATAAAGGGAGTTATGATCAAGATCTTCATTAATGACACCATGCATTAATTTATCTGATAAGTACGTCTTAACGTAAACAATTGGCCGATCGTCCCCAGACCGTAAACGTTCTAAGACCACGACTTTTGAATTGTCAGGTAGTTGTAATCGTTTTTGAATTTCAGGTAATGCTGTTTCGATGCTGGCCTTAAGGAGGTTGGTTGTTGGGGTAACGCCCTCGCGCTTCATTTCAGAAGCAAAGGGTTCAAGCGTTTGAATGAATTCACCATAGATTTTTGGCGTGGAAATGAATGTTCCTTTTGCTTTTAACCGATCCAGATATCCCTGCGAGGCTAGTTCTGAAAATGCTTGCCTAACGGTTGTTCGTGAGATGTTAAGCACTTTGGCAAATTCTTTTTCTGGTGGCACCATTTCACCATTTTTCAGAGAGCCATTTTTAATGCTGGTGATTAAAGCCTGTTCCAATTGATAGTACAGTGGAACAGGTGTATTACGATCAAGATTAATTTGTTCATAAATCTCATTCATGGGTGAACACTTCCTGTGTTTATTGTTATGACATTAATCTAACAGAAAGTAAGTAGTTCCGCAAACTTTCTTCTTAGACGCTTCAACACGGCCAAAAAAGCGATTCAAAGGCTTAAATTGTCCCTTTGAATCGTTTGTCTTATGACGTTATTCAGTTTTAAGCGGGTTAAGTACTTAAAAGGCGAGTTTATAAATATTAACGACATCCTGCCAATGTTCGGGCTTAAATTGTCCTAATGTGTTATCCTGACCGTCTTGGTAGCGGACAGCGCCCTTGGCCATTTTTTCAAACTGAGATTGATCAGGAACTCCCAAGCCGCGCAAGTTTGTTGGGATGCCAAGAACGTTGGTATAGAATTTTTTGAGTCGCGTAATACCTTCAAGTGCGACAGCATTTTCATCACGAGCGTTAAGGGACACGCCCATGACATTGACTGCAAATTGTACGAACATATCCGGATTTGCTTTGTAAACATAAGTCATCCAAGCGGGCATGATGACCGACATTCCAGCACCGTGTGGAATATTGTATAAACCACTAACTTCATGTTCGATTTCATGGCTGTCCCAGTTTTGTTGCCGTCCCATACCAAGAACATCGTTATGAGCCATTGTTGCACTTAAGCCAATTTGTGACCATGCATCATAATCGGTTGGGTCTGCCAACACCTTAGGCGCGATTTGCATAATGGTTCTCATCGCTGATTCACATAGACCATCAATTAGTTCAGTATGTTTTGTTTGCGTAAAGTAACGTTCAAAAATGTGTGTCGTAGTATCCGCAATGCCATAAGCAATCTGCTTTTTGGGTAGTGTGTAAAATATTTCTGGATCAATGATGCTAAATTGCGGATACATTAGTGGACTCACGAAGGTTCGCTTATGGTCAATCTCTGTATTAGTAATGACCGATGGATTTGACACCTCACTACCAGATGCTGGAATCGTTAAGACCACAGCAAGTGGCAGTGCAGACGTAATTTCAACATTTCCTTCGTACAAGTCCTGCCAAACATCTCCAGTGTAGTTTGCGCCACCAGCAATTCCCTTGGCAGTATCAATAACACTGCCGCCACCAACGGCTAAAAGAAAATCAATGTGGTTTTGTTTAACGAGGTTAATGCCTTCCTCAACTTTATCGAAGTGGGGGTTGGCTACAATGCCAGTTAGTTCAGTGAATGCAATACCCTGTGCAGTTAAACTTTGTTTGATGTCTGGTAATAGTCCACTAGTTGTTAGGTAGCTACTACCGGTGTTTAACAAGAGCACATGCTTGGCATGACCTGCAAGCTTCTGGCCGACTTCTTTATGGGATCCTTTACCAAATACAACGCGCACTGGATTGTAAAATTCAAAATTTTCCATTTCATAACGCTCCTCATTTAAATTGATACCGCTTTCAATGTAACAATATTACTACATTTAAAAACTGTCAATATCCTTTCTGTAAAAGTTAATAGATGAGTTTGAAATCCCAAGTTACAAGAGATAAGGGCGGCATTTAAAAAAATATTTGACAGCGCTTTCTTCATATGATGTAATGTAGGTACATTAAATTTTTAGGAGGCATTCGTGCCATGGAAAACACGAAGTTAACGGTAAATCAATTAGCAAATTATTTTGATAATACAAATCTGCATGCAGATGCGACAAAAGAAGATATGCGTCAGTTATGTGAGGACAGCGCCAAGTATGGCTTTAAAATGGTCGCAATCAATCCAGTTCAGAGTAGCTGGTGTCGCGAATTGTTAGGAAAAGATAGTCCAGTTGATGTTGGCGCAGCCATTGGTTTTCCACTAGGACAGAATTCAATTGAAACTAAAGCCTTTGAAACCACCGATTCAATTAATAATGGTGCGAATGAAATAGATTACGTTATCAACATTACGGAATTGAAAGCTAAAAACTATGCCTACATCGAACGCGAAATGCAAACCATTGTTGATATCTGCCGTAAAAATAACGTGATGAGCAAAGTGATTTTTGAAAACTGTTACTTGACCGACGACGAAAAGACAAAAATGTGTGAAATCGCATTAAAAGTTCGCCCAGACTTCATTAAAACATCGACAGGGTTCGGTACTGGTGGGGCGACCGTAGCTGATGTTAAACTGATGAAGTCTGTTGTTGGTGACAATGTTAAGGTTAAAGCAGCCGGTGGTATTAGCGATCTTGATACGTGCTTGGCGATGATTGCAGCAGGGGCAGAAAGGATTGGAACCTCACACGCAGTGGCTTTGACAGAAGCTTATAAAAAACAGTTGGAGCAAAAATAGTGAATGAATTGCCGTTGACGGATTGCGTTAAGCGGCTTTTTTTGAAAAAATAATGAAAGGGCTTGCAATAGAATGAATGTGAGTCTGTAGTTGATGAGGAGAGTAAATATGCGAAGTGTTGCCGTGTTCGATGATCATCATGTTGAAGTGGTTGAAATTCCTAAACCAGATTATGGACCATATGAATGTTTAGTTAAGGTTGAAAGTTGTGGTATTTGTGGTACGGACATGAAGTTGCTGCATGGTAACCTCAAGGGGTTCGACACGTATCCAGCAATATTAGGCCATGAGGGTGTCGGGCGAGTTGTTGAAGTTGGACGTAAGGTCACTAATTTCGTTGAAGGCGACTTGGTGATGTTGCCCTTTTTGAATGTTGCTCCTAAAGGCTATGCAAATGGCTGGGGTGCGCTGTCAGAATACAATGTGATTAGTGATGCTGAGGCGAAGATTAAAGACGGGGTTGAACCAGATGAGTCCGACTGGGGTCAAAGAAAAATTCCCAATGATTTTGATCCAGTCAATTCGGCGATGATCGTCACTTTTCGTGAAGTACTTAGTCAGATTAAAACAATGGGCTTTCAAGCGAATCAAAGTTTATTTATTCAGGGATGCGGACCGGTTGGACTGTGCTTCTTACGGCTCTCAAAGTTACTTGGGCTCGGACCAATTATTGTTTCCGATTTAGATGATAAGAAACTGGCATTTGCCAAAAAGCTTGGTGCAGATCATACGATTAACGCAAAGAATGAAAATGTCATTGAAGCGGTTCGTCGGTATGCACCGGAAGGCGTTGATCAGGCCTTAGACGCTGTGGGGCTTAATTCGTTCATCAATCAGGCAATGCATCTGATCAAAGATCATGGCAGCATTGACGTTTATGGTATTTCTCCTGAACTTCATACGGAGATTAATTGGGCTGATGCACCATATAATTGGAAACTGCAATTTTCTCAATGGCCAAGCAAAAAGCTAGAGGGTGAAGCAACCCAGCAAATCGTAAGTTGGATTCAAATGGGTGTTTTGGATCCCAAAGATTTCATCTCGGATGTCTATCCGTTAGAAAAGACAGGCGATGCATTGGCAGCGATTGAGGCACATAAACCAGGCCTAAAGAAGACCGTAATTAGAATCGACTAGTGTTTTGGAGGAAGCGATAATGGCTAAATATATTTTGGCACACGATCTAGGAACATCCGGAAACAAAGCGACTTTGTATGATGTATCTGGAAGGCTAGTCGGTAGCAAAACGTATCATTATGGTATCAGCTATGTTGGAGACAATGGTGTTGAACAGGATCCCGAAGACTGGTGGACTGCAGTTCAAAAAACAACGAAGGCGTTGACTGCCAAGATCGATCCTAAGGATATATTAGCTGTTTCCTTCAGTGGTCAAATGATGGGGTGCACGTTTGTTGATAAACGGGGCCGGGCCTTGAGACCCAGTATGATCTGGGCAGACATGCGGTCAACCGGTGAAGTGAAAAAGATTGCAACACGTATTTCGGATTATGATTTTTATCACGTTACAGGGCATAGAAACAGTGCGTCCTATGGTGCCCAAAAGTTAATGTGGATCAAGGAACATGAACCAAGCGTGTATCGAAATACGTATAAAGTGCTAAATGCCAAGGACTTTATTACCCTGAGGCTGACTGGAAAATTCGTTACAGACTATTCTGATGCTTCCTCGACAAATGTGTTTGATCTCAATAAATTCGAGTGGTCATCAAGATTAGCTGATGCAATGGATTTGGATCTAGATAAATTTCCAACACTGCATGCCAGTACAGATGTTGTAGGATATGTGACAAAGGAAGCTGCCAATAAGACGGGCTTGGTTGCTGATACACCGGTCGTTTGTGGTGGCGGCGATGGTGTTTGTGCCGCCGTCGGGACTGACAGCGTCAGAGAAGGTACAGCACACTGCTCTCTGGGCACCTCATCGTGGGTATCAGTTACAACACGTAAGCCAGTGTTTGACAAAGACATGAAAACTTTTAACTGGGCGCATATTGTTCCTGGCCATATTTTACCGACGGGAACGATGCAATCGGGTGGTGGGGCATATGCATGGTTCGTTGAAAATGTGATCAAGCAAGTGACACCTGGTGTGGCAGACGATGTACTGTACAAAATGCTTGAAGATAAAATCCAACAAAGTCCGATAGGTGCTAAAGGATTAATCTTTTTACCATACCTGATGGGTGAGCGAAGCCCCCGTTGGAATCCAGATGCTAGAGCATCTTTTATTGGATTGACCATGAAGCATGAATTTGGTGACATGCTTCGTTCAATTCAAGAGGGGGTCGCAATGAATCTAAACATCATTTTGCAAACTTTTCAAAATCTAAATGTGGATGTTCAGCAGATGGTAGCAATCGGCGGTGGCGTTCGTAGTGCCCAGTGGTGTCAAACGTTAGCAAACGTTTTTGAAACACCAATTATGACACCGAAAAATTTAGATTTGGCTACGTCCAAGGGTGCTGTGATCACAGGAGCGGTTGGCGTCGGTGCATTACCAGACTTTAATAGTGCAAGCGGCTTTTTTCAAATGGATCGGACATATACACCGGACACAAGAAGTGCGACGAAATATCAAAAACTGACCACTGTTTTCAATCAGGCATATGATCAACTGATACCAGTATTTGACTCATTACACAATTTAGATTTGGAGGCACATTGATGATGTATGCGGAGCAGATGGCAACTTCTATTATCGAGCGGTACCCAGATCCGGTTGATTTTCCATATGTTGGCTGGAGTTACTCACAAGGCTTTCTGATGTGGGGCTTTATTAAATTGTATGAAAAAACCAAAAAAGATGTGTATTTGAAGTATGTCAGTGAATTTTATGATGAAATGATTGACACACGGGGAAATGTTTCTGGGTTTGCCGCTGACAGCTTAGACGTCACACTGCCTGGAGCTGGACTGGCATGGCTGTACGATAAAACTGGTCAAACAACATATAAACTAGCGTTAGAAACCATTTATAAAATGTTTGAAA
>DMZB01000297.1 GCA_003482405.1 Lactobacillus sp.
TCTTCCGTTCCGAAAATTGGAGAACAATTTGGTTAATAAATCCAGTTTGATTCATTTCACCAGCAAAAACGGTCATCTCGGCCTGATGGTCAGCAATGATGTGATAAATCAACATACTTAGGCCCGCATTCGATAGCCGTGGCAGCTGGTAGGTGGGGGTATTCTTCATAAAGTACCACGCTAAACGAGTAAACGAAAAAACCTGTAGCTGTCCGTTAGCATACAATGTTTGATTGCCATCAGTCATGGCCTGTTTTAGCGCATTTAAAACACCAACTTCGGCATTGAACTTGATGTGGTTCGGCACAATTACGAAATATTGATCATCAGGATGTTCAGTCATCGACGTTCTCATTTGCGCAATCATTTCTTGACGATGATCAAACTTGGCTTGCCCTAAAATGAAATTTAACGACACGATACTGCCCCTTTCACTTGCCTCACGAATTCGATGTCTCTATTCTACCTGAAAGTGAATCCAGGTGAAATACATATGCAAACATTTGTTCGATTTAAATTTTTACATTGAAAACGAAAAATTTTGGTAGCGCTTTCATACAACGTTTGCTATACTCTTAAGTGAGGAAGGAAGTTGGCCTTTAATAAGTTTAGAACACAGTTCAGGCCCTGCGTCTGAATGGTTGGTGTTAGACATCATGAAGTCACTTCACCGTGAAATGGTATTGTTCTGATAAACATCGTCTCGGGAGCGAACATCCCATTACAATTAGGTGCTTAGATGAATGGCCAGTGAGTGAATCATGACCACGAAAAAAGCGTTGGCCTTAGAAAGATTCCTTCCTAAGATCCACAGGGTCAGTTGGATGAAGTTGTTCATCAGCTGATAACAGGCAGGCGGCAACCTAGAATCCGCCATCAATTCAAGCGACTCCCGGGGTCGCACAATTAAACAGCCGGCGTGACCGGCAGTAATCCGCGAGCGGATATCGACTTGGCGACAGTGCCATGAGATGTTTGCGAAGACCGGATGACAGAGAAACCGTCCATCTTAATTGATGGACGGCTTTTTGTGTTGATAAAAAATATTTCAACAATACTTTGACACACACAGTAATTGGTGATACATTATACCCAATCAAACGAAACACTACTGGAGGTGCATTCATGAAACCCGAAATTTCTAAAGATATCATTCGGGGACACACCACGACCATCATTTTGAACATCCTAAGTCAAGGTGATAGTTACGGTTATGAGATTGCCAAGGCCATTCGGGAACTGAGCCACGATGCCTATGAGCTCAATGAGGCTACGCTATATACGGCCTTTCGTCGCATGGAACGCAATGGTGACATTGAAAGTTACTGGGGTGACGAAACCCAAGGCGGTCGCCGAAAATATTACAAACTGACCGAGCAAGGCACGCGACTACTCGAGAAAAATGTCGCTGATTGGGCGTTTGCCAAAACAGTGATCGATGATTTAATTACCGGGAGGATTGAGACTAATGGACACAATTGACACAATGGTAAATCGCCGTTTGGACGACACCTTTAAGGCATACCCTGATTCAAAAGAAATGCAGGAATTACGTGAAGAGTTAGCAGCTGACTTGAGCGAAGCCGCTCATGACAACGAAAAGAAAGGCGCCACCATTACAGACGCCGTTAACCGTGCGTTTGAAGGACTCGGCAATCTAGATGATCTGGTGGATGAAATTAATGCCGAAAACACCACCCCTTCAGACGATGAGACCACACACACAGATGAGCACGAACAAACAACCCACGAACATCACTACAATCACGGCCACCACATTGACATTTCTGACGGAAAAGTGATTATCGATGGCGGCAAGGTTTTGAGCATCGATGATAATGGGATCAAAGTGAATGGCGGCAAAGCCGTTAATATTGATAGCGATGGCATCAACATCAACAATGGCACGTTTACTGTCACAGATGACGGAATTCGCATGGGCAACCTCATTATTGACGATCATGGCATTCACACAGACCACGGTAAGACAGTGGCGTCGTCGTTTAAGACAACAAAGAGCGATGACAAAGGCGGCAAGTTTGACCCTCATGCCAACGACGATACCTTTTCGGATTTTGATCAACAATTTAATGCACAGGAACCTGTCGATACCGAGATTTACGTTGATAGTTTAGCATTAGCAAACGAGCAAACCTTTATCGCTGATCAAGTTCAGCGTATCAACTTCACCTATGCTGACAGCACCATACGCATTTTAAGCAACCCAGATAACGATCACATCATCTTCCGTGAGTACATGAACCGTGCCAATGACAGCTATCTCGCTCATACAGATCTCTCAAATGGAACGCTGACCATTCATAATGGTTCACGACCTCATTTACTGCCACTTCATGTGCGTGCTCAGCTGTTATTACCAACAGCGTTTGCAGGCGATTTACTGGTTGACGCGGCTTCTGGGAGTGTCAGCTTTAACCACAATAGTCCTTTGAACCAAGTTCGTTTACTGGTTAACAGTGGTTCTCTACAAGTTAATAGTGGTCTTTTTAAAGATCTCGACATTAACTCAAAGTCCGGTTCAGTACGTGTCAAACATACAACCCTTGCCGGCGTTTTACGTGCTCGTGTTCACAGCGGTTCCATCCGTTTGACCGATACGACCGCTGCAAAATTCGACGTCGATGCCCACTCCGGTTCCGTACGTGGCACCAGTCTGATCGGTGGTGGGGCCTTTAACACACGATCTGGATCGCTTAACCTAGACTTCAAAGAATTAACTGATAATCTCGATACCACTGCAAATTCGAGCTCGATCAAACTGACATTTGCACCAGGTATCGAATACAACTTTGACCTGGATGCTGCCAGTGGCTCAATCACTGGTCCAGACAACGCCGTCTACGATCACGATACCAGAAACTTCAAGGATGGCGCCGTCGGTAACGATCCACAGTTCTACGTCACCGCCGTAGCCAAATCAAGTTCCATTCACGTTTCATAATTCCAAAAACAAATCAAAAAACGTTATCGGGCTGACATTCTTAATTTGAATGCTCAGCTTACGCT
>DMZB01000338.1 GCA_003482405.1 Lactobacillus sp.
TTATTGACAGGGGACCAGTGACCGGAATCGTGCTCAACAAAATATGAGCATTGAAAAAGAATCCTATAACGAAAAACGCGATTTCTCTCAACTATTAACGGATGCTGCGTTAATGAACGGTGCAAGTAACGGCAGTGCGTCGACGCAAAAATTTGCGATCGCGCTGTCGAAAGATTGGATTAAAGATGCGTACGTGGACTTAGTGGTCAAAAATCGGGCGGCGGTTCCGGAACGTATTTCATTTGAAGTTAGTGGTTACCAAGATAGTACTGAAAATGGTGAGAATGAGGTTGCCAGTATTCGTCAATTCCAAGACAATGTGGAAGCAAATAAAAACGATAAGCTAAAGCAAGTCGTTGAGAAAAAGACGGGAATCTATGGTGGTATTGGCATGGCAATTATTGGGTTATTAATGCTTGTGACTGGTGCGCTGTCCCTCATTGGAATCATCCTAATTATTATGGGTGGAATTTGGGCTTATCGAACCAACAATAATAATAAAAAAGTTCAACAACAACGAATAGACATTGCGGAACAGTATGAGCAATCGAAAAAAGATGGCGCAACGGTCATTAGACAAATCATGGCAGAAGTAGTGGATTTCAGGGATGAGTTCAGCCAAGTCGATGCAGAAAGTCAACAAGTCGTTGATTTCTTGGACCAATTATCGCCCAATCAATACATTCGCAACTTAAATGGTTCTACAAGGCGAGTTAACGTCGGGGGAGATAACTAATTATGATGGAAGAAAATAAGGGTAAACTATCACCATTTGCACCGATTGATGATGAAAAGCAGCCAGTTAAAAACAATCAATCAAATTCGGCAGAATTAGAGACGGAAACGCAACCTGAAGTCTTTGCGCAGGGATTACCAGCTTGGAACTTAATCCCTAAAAATAGTGTTATAAGGAGGCACCGGTCATGAGTGAAAGTGTTACTGGACCAGCAACGTACCGTGAATGGGTGGACCTATTAAAGAAATTTGGTGCCCGCGAAAATGATACCGAGGTGTTGGATACAGCTAAAATCGGAACTATTGTTTGGCAGCAAGTAGTTGCGGAGCGCTTTATGCAACGGATCGTAAATACAATTAACGGACGTATTCAAAGTGCTTCGCAGACATTTCAAAAGCAAATGAATCATACTTCTGGAGAAGAAGTTGATATTATCAAACCGCTGCACCAATTAAAAAACGAGTATGCGAAGCTGATTCAATTGGCTACTATTCCCGCAATTCCAGAAGATTCCCAGCAACAATTGCTTAAAATGATTGATGATAATCGGCACAGCCTTCAACAAAATTTGGAGACGTCGGCTAAATCAGATCGAACGGGCAAGCTAGCTAGCTTGATTAAAAACAACAGGGTGGATAGGTAGGTGAAATTTTATGAGTGGAATTAACGAAACTCGTGAGTTATTAACACGATACGCCATTGCTCGGATACCATTTGTGGCGTTACACACAATTGAACGGGCGCGTTCTTTAGAGCTTTTAAAGAGCGTATCAACAAATTTAGACCTTCATTTTTTAGTGCATACTTTATCAAAAGGTACGTATGATATTGAAACGGATCAAATCGTTAATGAAGACAAGTCTGTTTATGGTGCTGTTGACTATGTAAGTGAAGAAATGAAACATCGCCAAAACCTCACTTTAGTTTTAACCGAAGTCCCCGATATTTCATCGGATAATGATAATGCCAAACAAATTTTGGACTTAGTAACACTAGCAAATGAATCCGGAGGAATGATTATTGCTTTGACGACCAACTCAATTTGGAGTCAATTGCAACGATCAGGGATGGTAGTAACTTTAGATTTGCCCGATGAGAGTGAAATGTATGACATTATTTCGCAATATATTAATGATTATCGAAATGAAATTACCATTGAATGGGACGATGATGACGTTCATGAAGCGGCCGCTTCGTTAGTTGGGGTAACTAAAATTGAGACCGAAAATGTGATTGCTTCGCTGATTGCAAAAAAGGAAATAAAAAAAGATGATATCAACGAAGTACGTAAATCAAAAGATCGGTTGTTTACCAACATTTCTGGACTAGAAAAAATTCAGGTGGACGACAGTGTGCGGGACGTTGGGGGACTCAGCGGTTTACAAGATTGGCTAGATGCAAAGCAGAAGTTATTAACTCCAGCAAAGCATGCTGAATTGCGACAACGGGGATTACGACCGCCCCGGGGAATTTTATTAGTTGGGGTGCCCGGCTGTGGTAAATCGCTATCGGCGAAGTCAATTGCTTATAATTGGAAATTGCCCCTGTACCGGTTAGACTTTGCGACGGTTCAAGGGAGTTACGTTGGGCAGACCGAACAGCAATTAAGGGATGCACTAAATACCGCCGATCAGGTTGCGCCCTGCGTACTTTGGATTGATGAAATCGAAAAGGGTCTCTCAGGTGCAAGTTCAAGTAATGACGGTGGCGTTTCTACTCGAATGGTTGGGCAATTTCTTTTCTGGCTTCAAGAAAGCCAAAAGCAAGTGTTCGTAGTTGCTACTGCCAACGATGTCAGTAAATTACCTTCGGAACTATTAAGGCGTGGGCGATTTGACGAATTGTTTTTTGTTGATCTGCCGACAGCTGAAGAACGTCGGGATATTATCGCTATTTACATGAAAAAATACTTAAAGGTAAGTTTTGATGGGCCATTTGCCGATAAGGTCGTGGAAATGTCAGCGGGCTTTACGGGGGCAGATTTAGAGTCAACGGTTCGTGATTTAGCCTATACAACGTTATCCGGTGATTCATCACTGGATGAGGATTTAATTACTAAAACGTTTCAAAACGTTGTGCCACTATCACAAACCAGTCCTGAAAAGATTGATCAAATTCGTGAATGGGGAAAATCTCGTGCGGTACCAGCCTCTGGAAAACCAATTGGTGCTGAAGGAAACCTTACCCAAACTAGTGTTAACCGTACTAGAAAGGTGTTGTTATAAATGCCACGTCCGTTATTAAACCGTTCAAAGGTACAGCAATCTACATCCAACTTATCTGCGATTCACCAGTCTAGGCACTCAAGTCAGAATCAAAATACTCAAACGGGAAGAATTGGTGAACTATTAAGGAAAAAAAGATCATCTGCCTACATGGCTGCCATTAAGAAACTGGATGCTGGTGGTAAGCAATTAAGTCAATCAGAAGTTGAAGACTTACTGGCAACTATTAATGGGGAATTTCCCGAGGTTAATTTGACCGGCGTATTAGAGGGATACGTGGCGAAATGTTATCTTGGTGGAACGTTTGATGTTCATACGTTGGATTATATGCTTCAAATTGTAACGCATTTTCATACGGGTGAGCCATTACCCGCTGGAATGGAACGGGCTAGATCTTTAGCTAAACGCGGTTACGCCTATATCGAAGTTT
Organism: Lactobacillus sp.; assembly: GCA_003482405.1. Lineage (GTDB taxonomy): Bacteria > Bacillota > Bacilli > Lactobacillales > Lactobacillaceae > Furfurilactobacillus. The sequence goes on from DMZB01000338.1 coordinate 3,392, forward strand.
ACACGGACTGTTGTCGTG
>DMZB01000085.1 GCA_003482405.1 Lactobacillus sp.
CGATCCATGTGTAATATCATACGCCAAAAAGTTTTGCTTTTATAATAACATTATGATAAATTATTAACTGTTATGGAGAGTTACCCAAGCCTGGTTGAAGGGAAATGTTCTTCGGAATGTTAGGTCACTCGTGGCGCGGAGGTTCAAATCCTTCACTCTCCTTATTAGTTATACGAACGCATCAAGATGCTTAATTGTATCTTGGTGCGTTTTTTTGTTTTAAATCGTTAAGCCTTTCTATCTTAAACGTAAATTCATAAAAAAAGAACTATTTATTGCCATGTTCTTCTAGTTCGATGAATCGTTCAATGGCAAAGAAAATAAACGTTACGATTAAAACACCAACAATAAGTAATGCTGAGATACTGATCCAGTTAAAGGCAAATGCCAAAATATCATAGGCAAGAAAAAGAGCCAACATGGTTGCCAATGCAATAAGGCAATCGTAAAGCCACTGATAGTGTTTGAGTTTGACTACTGCTTGATGAACTGTGTTTTCAATAAGAGCTAACATTTCTATGTCCTTCTTTCGAGTGTGCCTCACGAATTTTCATTTGATATCAACGATACCGCCTTAGCGTAACCGTTCGGTACTCGAATCGTTTTGCCACACTGTATTAGTTGTGAGGGCCGCAAACATCAATTGAAAAATAATCGTGATTGAAAAGAACATAAGAACGATTTTCATCATGTGCCGACGTTGTTGAGTCATATAAGTTCACCCTGCTTTAAATTGTATTATGGATATTGTTAAATTCCTAATTGCATAAAATAATATCACAAAAGATGAACTTTAAAAAGGCTGAATTAATTTCATGCATGGCGCAAGAAACCATTCAATACGACTTAAACACTTTGATAAAGAATTTGGATCTGCAAAGCGCCTTTCTAAAGTGCACCTGTGTATAAATTATGTTTTGAAATTAAATGTCAAAAGGAATATATTAATAAAGCATTTTAGTTTTTGCGGTTAATTTACCATAGTGTAGATATGAGAGGAATGTGAGAAATGTCATTATTAGTACTGGGAGGAGCCGGATATATCGGTTCACATATGGTTGATCTACTGGTTGCGAAGGGGGGAACAGGTTATTGTTGTTGATAACCTCAGCCGTGGACATAAAGCGGCGGTCGCATCGGAGGCTAAATTTTATCTTGGCGATATTCGGGATTCAGATTTATTGGGGAGGATCATCGTCCAGAATCGCTTTTAATTCCAATCGTGTTGCAAGCGGCGGCTGGGTTGCGCGACCATGTGGATATGTGTGGCAATGACTACGACACTCGGGATGGGTACAATGTTCGTGACTATGTTCATGTATTGGATCTCGTCAATGCGCATTATCTTGGCCTTCAATATTTAAGAGATGGTGGCGAAAGTGATACGTTCAATGTTGGCTCAAAGGTTGGTTTTACTGTTAAAGAAATCGTTGAAGCAGCATGTCGCGTGACGGGTAAACAGATATTGGCAATTGATGCGCCCAGACGTGGTGGAGACTCTGACACACTAATTGCTGACAGTCAAAAAATTTAGCGTGTGTTAAATTGGAATCCCAAATATACAGATGTAGATACAATTATTAGTACGGCATGGAATTGCCTGAAAAAGCATCCTGAAAGATATGAAGACGAACATAAGAGTATTTGTTTAGAAGAGTCAAACAATTCCGAAGCCCGCAATTATCTTTAAAACGCATTGAATTTCCGATTCGGGCATTCAATGCGTTTTCGTTTGATACTTATTGGATTGTTTTTCATGGAACTGATATTTAAAAGACTGGGATATTAAGCTTTTCCATTTCTTCAGTTGTGTTTTCTAAAGTTTTTTTGTTGCCTGAGTTGACGGCTAGTCCCCAAGCAACGAGAAGGTAACGTTTGGTTTCATCGGTATCACCATCAATTTGCGACAAGGCAGCAGCTAATGTCATATATGCACTTTCTAAATTAAAGGAAGAGTTAATGGAATTTAGAAAGGCAATTAATAATTTGGCGGTAGATACGCTGTCATCGTAATTGTCGTGGTAGTAGTAAAACCTAGATAAATTCGCAAGAATAATCGTGTACCACACTGGATCCGTGTATTTCACATCCGAATCTAGCTTATCTAAAAGTTTCGGTACTTGATCTGCGTAGTATTTTGAACGGTCCTCATTTTCTTTATACGAGTAGACAACCGCTAATTCCATCGCAGCTAACGGCGCAAAGATTGAATCCTTTTCGTTTAGCAAAATTTTATTGAAACCAAAAATACCTTCGTCGTAATCTTCTTTAAGCCAGACACGAGAGGCAGTTAGAAGGAACGTGAGGTGGGAATTGGTGTGTGTATCCTCGGAGGTGAAATCTGAAAACGGCTTAAGAATATCAAGAACGTGCTGATATTGATAGTTCTTGTATTCTTGGTCCGCTTTTTGCAAACTTTCTTGCAGGTTTTGTGTCGTCGTTTGTAAGACTAGTTGGTTGGGTCTTAAATTCAAACGTAAGGCTAAGGCTTCTAAAATCTTTCTGGAAGGTTCGAAGGCGTCTTTCTCAATACGGCTAATTGTGCCCTGGGTCGTAATGCCCTTGGCGAGCTCTTTTTGTGTATAGCCGTTTGCGCGTCTAGCCTTTTTAAAAACGAGTGTGTTGATCAATGTGAATTTTCACCTTTCTTTCGAAAATGATATGTAAGTTGCAAAAAAAAGTAGATATTTATAGTGAAGGCAGTAAAATAATGCGAAAGTAATAATTTTGCGGTTTTTTTACGTCAAAATAATGAACATTGCTGAGATAAAAACGCAATTACGGTGTACTTGAATTCATATTTAGACTGTGAAACAGCGAGTTTACAGTTATTATCAGCCGGAGTTCATACAAAATGTAAGTAACTAGTATATTCTCACTCATAGTATGCAAATGCAATTTTTTAATGCACGAAAAATGTAGCGAATATGTCTGCAGTATTGATAGGTTTTCTTCATTGTCGACCAAAAAAGGGGCTGAAGTAAACCACTTTCTTACTGAGAATCGTTATCGTTCAAGTAATCCACAATCGTCATCATCGTACCGCCATGAATCCCTAATAATGTATCCCTGACTTCACTTGCAGAAAGGTCAGTGGATCCAATCCAATAAAAAATGAAACCTGTGAGTGCTGACGCAAGGTAGTGGTAGTAGAGGTGACTAGTTGGCGTATCTGTCTTTGAGGACAGCCCGATACCGCTATGGCTGACACCGTCGTAAATGACGGCCGTAAATTTTTGCTCAAACACGCCGTTGTCACGTCTGATTAAAATTTTGAGGGTCTCTTTTGTTGGTAGGACACCGTCGACAATTTGATCAACGTACATTCTCAAAACGGCATCATTCACGTCGGATAACCGCGCCACATTCATGGTGAAGGCGGCACGTAGTGAGGTCAATACTTCATTGAGCAGTGCTTCATACAGATCTTCCTTGAAGCCGTAGTGCAAATAAAAAGTATTTCGGCTACAACGCGCCGTTGTGCAGATGTCCTTAACGGTAATCTGTCGCAACGGCTTTTCTTGTAGCAATTTCAAGAAACTCTGACGCAAGTTGTCTTCTGTTTTGATGTAGCGTAGATCATTTTTGTTCATCGTTACCTCCCGTTATAGGACATTTGCCCATATAAGTGACATTTATTTAACGATACACCACACAATAACCATTGAATAGGGGTGTGCAGGCCCATAAAATGCAGTTACATAAATAAATCACAAAAGGAGCATTCAACATGAACCGAGTCGCAGAGCGATTAAACATTAAATATCCCTTTATTCAGGGGCCGATGTCATGGTTAACTAACGCTGAATTCGTTGCCGCTGTCAGTAATGCAGGAGGACTGGGAATTTTAGGGCCAAACGCTGGTCAAACTACGGTGACGAGTGATCCACGAGAAACTGCAGAACGGATGCGGACCGAAATCAAAAAGGTGCAACAACTCACAGATAAGCCGTTTGGAGTGACATTGATTGGCTCAAACGGTCCTGACAGCTCTGTATTCACCTTGAGTATTCTGAAAGTTGTCATCGAAGAACATGTGCCAGTGGCGCTGATCAATACGGTGGGTGCTATGGGCGACGGTAAAGCAGGCATTGAACCAGACTTAATCAAACCGCTCAAGGAGCACAACATTAAGATGGTTGTGCGCTCATGGCAGCCGTCCATTGAAGACGCAAAGGCCGTGGAAGCACAGGGCGCCGATGTGTACGTGGCGACTGGTTTTGACGAAGGTGGCACGTTGCCCAAGGACGTTTTGGGTTCGTTTTCCATCATCCCGATGATCAGCGATGCGGTGGATATTCCAGTCATGTTAGCAGGTGGAATCAGTGACGCACGGACAGCGAAGGCAGCCTTTGCATTGGGAGCAGAAGGTGTCTATGTGGGCTCGCGGCTGATCCCGACGTTTGAAAATCCGGCGGCACAAGTCACCAAGGACGTGATTGTCCACAGTACGGCAGAAGATCTGAAGCTATTTCGCGTGAATCCTGCTTACTATCGGTCATTACCGACTGAACTCAGAAAGCAGCTGGTTAAAAATGATCAAACGCAAAGCGAGGCGGAAGTGCGCCAGTCTAATGCAGCCTTGATGGGCGGCACTAGCGGCATGCGGATCGGTATGTTGGAAGGTGATTTCGAACATGGCTACGTCTCGGTTGGCACGGGTATCTCTGTGATTCACGAGATTCAGTCTGTGAAAGACGTCATTGACGAGATGATGGTTGGGAATGAATTTAACTAGAATCAGGTTATGAATGACATAATTTTGCGTTACCTGAGTTTCATTTTAGATGAATGAAGTTCCTCAGGATAATGAAATAATTGAGCCTAATAAAAACACACTGACCTCCCAAAGCTTAGGAAGTCAGTGTGCTTGTTTTTGGACCTATTTCTGGTGGTCTTCAGCCCATTTACCATGCCGAACGCTAACAAACATGTACAGAACAAAGGCCAGTGTGGTGAAGCGGGCCAACATGCGGCCGCCCCTACTTCTAGTGTTGAAGTTATAGCCCCAACCGAAACGACGGGGTGTAAATAAACGGTGATAATCGTGTTTGACTGGTTTCATAATGACATTCTCCTCGTATAGTGGGTCATGAACAATGAACAGACAATGTTTCTATTATCAATTCTACTTGGCACGCTCCAAAATTTCGATTAAATTGCCTTCAAAATCATTAATGTAGATGGCCTGAAGGTCACCATCGGGCGTTGGGCCCGCAATAATGGGCACCCAGTAGTTTT
>DMZB01000082.1 GCA_003482405.1 Lactobacillus sp.
GCCAAGGCAAGGTCTGCATCGGAGACCCCGTTAACAATCTGTAAATTCAGCTTAATTGCCGGAATGGCCACCAAACCAATCGCTTTAATCTTATGATTCATTCGTGCCTGGGCAGCCGTCTTCAAATCCAGTGAATTCACACTTCGAAAATCATAACTCCCCTTCGTTTGTTCATTCTTCTTCACGTCACTACGGGTAATTGTAGGCCGGTACGACTTCACTAACCAATTCGTAATTGGGCCATTAAAAATGAGGACCAGCGACACAACCACTAGTAATCCGAATAAAATCCCCCGAATCCATTTACCAAACGTAGAGCCCTTTTGCCGCTGCTTTTTTGCCATCAACTTTTCCCTTCAACGTTACGTCTGTCCTTTGCGGTCAAACGTTTATCATCATTACTAACTGAAATAGGTGTAAACTAAAATCTTGTTATTTATTTCGCTACCGAAAAAATACCACATTCACCAACTAAGATAAAGTAAATTGTCATTCAGGAGGAAACCGATTGATCAATCAACTCAAACAACAACTCTTTAGAAAACGCCTACCCTGGGAACAAAATATTTTTGTGCTTTGGTTTGGCACCTTCATTGCCGGAATGGCCTTCAGTGAAATCATGCCGTTCATGTCGTTGTACATCGATACGCTTGGTCATTTTTCGACAGCACAACTTAATTTTTATTCCGGAATCACTTTTTCGGCCACATACTTTGTCACAGCAATTGTTTCTCCACTGTGGGGACGCCTCGCGGATCGAAAAGGCCGTAAATTGATGATTCTTCGTGCGTCTTTGGGGATGGCGATCGTGCTGGGCGCAATGGGCCTGGTAACCAACGTTTGGCAACTGATTGGTCTGCGCTTCATTCAAGGTGTTTTCTCCGGTTACATATCAAACGCCAATGCACTGGTCGCTACTGAATCGCCAAAGGAGCATTCCGGCCAGGCACTAGGAACTTTGGTCACTGGCTTTACGGCTGGTAATTTATTAGGACCGCTGTTAGGTGGAACATTAGCCGCCAGTTTTGGTTATCGATTCACATTTTTCATCACCGGTGGTTTGTTGCTGATCGTTTTTCTGCTGAGTTGGCTGTTTGTTCATGAACATTTCACCCCAGTCGAAAAAGACGCCGCCAATTCCACAAAAGATGTTATCCACTCTTTCAAACATCCCCAGATCATTTTGGGCATGTTAATTACAACAATGATTATTCAAGTCGCTAACCAGTCGATTAGTCCAATTCTAAGCCTATACGTACGTCAGTTATTACACGGCCATGGGTCAGTTTCACTAGTGGCCGGTTTCGTAGCCGCTATCCCAGGCATTGCAACCATCATCGCTGCGCCACGTTTGGGCGTGCTTGGGGACCGTATTGGAACAGAACGCATCTTGACGATTGGATTTGTGTTCGCTATCTGTGTGTTTATTCCAATGGCGTTTGTGCGCAACGTCTGGCAACTAGCTGGTCTTCGTTTCCTTATTGGCATTTCGGATGCAACAATGATGCCCGCCGTTCAAACACTGTTGGCTAAAAATTCGCCAGTTTCCACAACGGGCCGCGTCTTCTCCTGGAACCAATCCTTCATGGCAATGGGCAGCATTATCGGTCCGATGATTGGCTCAACAGTTTCTGGTACCTTTGGTTACGGTGCGGTATTCCTCTCCACTGCTGTCATCGTTGCCCTGAACCTTATTCTGTTTCGCTTTAACACACGCTCATTACGTGATGACGTGGCGTAGCAGATCAAACAAAAACTCAAACCAGCGAACTGTCTTCATTTTGCAGACACTCACTGATTTGAGCTTTTTTATTACAGTGATAGAAATATTTACACCATCGGCACAATCGTTAGCCAACCACGCTGTGTCACATAACAAATCGTTTGGCAATCGTTTCATTAATTATTGATTGTCTGGTCTGTTTTCTGAAATTTGAAATTAAGGCTGGCCAGAATAATCATCACAATGGCCAAAATTAGTAAAATAATGAAATCATGTAACCCACCACGCGCTGTGGCTGCTACTGATGATAATTTTCCCGCCTGATTCTGGCTGATGGCAATCACTGTTGCCATCACGGCTGTCCCAATCGACCCTGCGTACTGCTGGATGGCGTTAAACGCCGCATTGCCGTCGCCAATCAATTTAGGCGATAACTGCTGCATACCGTTTGCCAAGGTGTTACTAAATGTCGTTGAGAACCCAATGCTATAGATAATGTAAATCCCAATGATCCATCCGACCGACAAGACGCCAGCTGTCAGTACAAAACCAGCCATCGCGATAATCAGGCACACTAAACCCGTTAAAATCGGTAAACGTGGTCCCCGACGATCCAGCAAAGAGCCGCCAAACGGCATGAGCACGGTTCGTAAAATGCTGCCCGGCAACAAGAGTAGACCTGCCGTCATCGCGTTAGCGCCAAGAACCAACTGGGCGTAGTTAGGCAATAAAAATCCCAGCCCAATATTACTCAATTGTAGACTCAAGTAAGTTAAGAAACTGAGCACAAATGTCCGTCGTTTGAAAATTGCAATATTGATAAGTGGTTGCGCCGTTTTGGTCGCCCACCAACCGTAAGCGGCCAGTGCAAGGATACCAATAAGTACCAGTCCCCAGAAGGACAAACTTCCCCAACCATGTTTGGAAGCGTCGTTAAAACCAAGTGAAATCGTAATGAAAGCAACTGCAATCAGTGTGAACCCAAGAGTATCAAAATGCGCCTTTTGGGTGCCCACCCGCTGCTGAATATTAAAGTAACCGAAGAGAAATGAAATCAGCACAATGGGCAAAATGATCCAAAAAATCATTCGCCAGCCCACGTAGTACAAAACTAACCCGCCATATGTAGGACCAACCGTTGGCGCAAAGCCAAGAATCATCCCGCCAATTGACATGTACCGCCCCATTTTCGCGCCCGGCACAAACTGCGTAATGATGCCAAACATCACGGGCGTGCATAATCCTGTGGCAATGCCACTAATCAGGCGGCCAATCAACAGAATTGAAAACGTTGGTGCCAGTGCGCAGATAACTAAACCAAGCGTAAACAAGACAACTGCCGTGACAAAAGTCGCTTTAAACGTAAACCGCTTATGAATATAAGAGGCCATAATCATGACTAAAGAAGCAATTAGCAGATAACCTGTGGTCAGCCACTGAACAGCACCGATCGAGATGCCAAACTGCTGCATCAAGGTCGGAAAAGTGACATTCATCGACGTTTCCGCCAAAATACCACAGAATGAAAGCAACGCTGTTCCCAAAATTGAAAACAACACGAAACGTGGAACTTTGTTTGTTTCTAAATCCATGAAAACCTCTTTCTTGAAGCTCAATATTATTACATTTTTATCTTATGCCTCGATTTTTAAATTTACACATAAAAAAATAAAAAACTCCCATCAGCATAAAGTTGCAGACGGGAGCAAAAAATATTTTTCTTTAAGCTTACTTCAAACCGTACTTCTTGTTGAACTTGTCAACAGCGCCATCAGCTTGAGTGAACTTCTGCTTACCAGTGTAGAATGGGTGTGAATCTGACGTGATTTCAACACGAATCAATGGGTAAGTGTTGCCATCTTCCCAATCAGTTGTTTCTTGAGAAGTAGCAGTTGAGCCAGACATGAACTTGTAACCAGTAGTTGAGTCCATGAAGATAACTTGGTGATAATCTGGATGAATACCTTGTTTCATAATAAATATCTCCTTTGCCATGAGTCATTTGCTGAGTCATAGTTACATATAATCAACTTTAGTAATATAGCATGAATTAAGGTGTGACGCAAGCACGGAATTCACTGCTTACTGGTACATTCGCGTCGCAAACTAGTACTCAAACACACCGGCGTCGGTATCTTCGATAATCTGTAAATGACCACCTAACGCCTTGAGTTTGTCAGAAATACGGTCATAGCCACGTAAAATATTCTCCGCGTTCGTAATTGTCGTTTGACCCTCAGCCATCAACGCTGCAATCACTAGTGAGGCCCCGGCGCGAATCTCGCCTGCCGCAACCATCGTACCTGACAAGGAATCGCAATGATTGACGACAATCATATTGTTTTCCAAACGGATATTTGCGCCCATTCGGTTTAATTCTGGAATGTGTTTCGTTCGTTCTGGATAGATTGTATCGACGATAATGCTGGCGCCATCAGCTAATCCCATCAGCGGTGTAATTGGCTGCTGTAAATCCGTGGCAAACCCAGGATACGGCATCGTCTTGACTTGAATCGGTTTCAAATGTTCAGACTTATGCACGTAAATGCTATCTTCGCTATTATCTAGTTTGACACCCATCTCAACCAATTTTGCCGTGAAGGCTTCCAAGTGTTCCGGAATAACATTTTGAACATTAATGCCATCCCCAACCGCGGCGGCCATGGACAAGTAGGTCCCGGCTTCGATCCGATCTGGAATGATCGTGTGGGTGTTAGTCGCCTTCAGTTGTGCGACGCCTTCAATCCGAATCACGTCCGTTCCGGCACCACGGACCTTTGCGCCCATATTGTTAAGGAACGTTGCCAGGTCAATAATTTCTGGTTCCTTGGCGGCGTTTTCGATGACTGTCAGGCCTTCTGCCTTAACGGCGGCCAAAATAATATTCATGGTTGCCCCAACAGAAACAATGTCTAAAAAGACGCGCGCACCATGTAAGCCATTACTGGCATCAATGTGAACCGCATCATCAATTTCAGTCACGTGTGCGCCAAGAGCTTTAAATCCCTTAATGTGTTGATCAATTGGTCGTGGCCCAATATTGTCACCACCTGGGAAAGAAACCGTTGCACGCTTAAAACGACCTAGTAAAGCGCCCATAAAGTAGTACGAAGCGCGCAAACTTTTAATGGCCTTACCAGGCAAAACATTTTCTTCAATGTGCGTTGGATCAATATCTAAGACACCATTTTCAAAATGAGATGATACGTTCATCGACTCAAGAATGGCCATTAAATTATGGACGTCCAAAATGTCTGGAACAGAATCAAACTGCACCGGGGTATCAGCCAAGATGGCAGCGGGTATCAGTGCAACCGTACTGTTTTTCGCGCCGCCAATTGTGACTTCGCCCGACAGTGGGTTGCCGCCTTGGATGATCATAGATTTCATGCGTTATTCCTCTTTCATTCATGCAACTAATTCATATTGAAGTTTACCATGGCTCAACCATAAAGGGAGCACAATTATCTTCAATACTAATGAACGAATGGCAAAAAGACAACACTGTTTAGATCTTCTCAGTATATTTTTAGAAACTTTCCGTTATTGTGACCACTGGTTAACCGCGTTAACTGGCGCGCCGATCCTTAGACTGCGGTGTTACGGCAAATAAAAAGCCTGCCAGCTAGTCTATTGCGACCCACTGGCAAGCTTAAAATAATATTTTAATATCGTAAGGTTCAAATAGTGTGTTAAGCGTCCTATTGAAATTTAACCACTTATTTACTGCCGTGAGATGTGTTCATCATCCGCCGCCTTGACAAAGGCCTTAAACAAGCCTTCTGGCCGGTTAGGGCGGGACAGGAATTCCGGATGGTACTGGGCGGCAACAAAGAACTTATTGCTTGGCAATTCAATCACTTCAACCAACCGGTTATCTGGTGATGTCCCTGAGAATACCAGCCCCTTGGCAGCTAACTGGTCTCTAAATTTGTTGTTAAATTCGTAACGGTGACGGTGACGCTCCGAAATGACTTCTTCATTGTCGTAAGCAGCTGCGGCCAAAGTCCCAGGCTTCAGCTTACATGGGTAAGCACCCAAGCGTTGTGTTCCACCGAGATCGTCGATGTTTTCCTGATCAGGCATCAAGTCAATCACTGGATATGGTGTGTCTGGATTAATTTCAGTGGAATTTGCATCTGGTAAACCAACCACATGACGGGCAAACTCAACGCAGGCCATCTGCATCCCCAGACAAATTCCCAAGTACGGAATATCATGTTCACGCGCGTATTGGATGGCGAGAATCTTTCCCTCAATACCACGGTTACCAAAGCCACCGGGAACTAAGATACCATCTGCATCAGCCAATACGGAATCGACATTATCCGCATTAATTTCTTCAGAGTTAAAGTGATTGATCTTAACATCAGCATCCACAACGTAGCCGGCTGACTTTAAAGCTTCATTGACAGAAATGTAGGCATCCTGTAAATCCGTATATTTGCCGACCAAATCAATCGTTATTGTCTTGTGCAAATTTTGAACATGCTGTTCCAACTTGCGCCATTCACCCATGTCCGCTTCAGGTGCAGACAACTTCAAGTGATTCAGCACAATGTCATCCATATGCTGATCTTGCAATGCCAATGGCACCGTGTAAACTGTTGGAACATCCATTGATTCCACAACCGCCTCAGGATCAACATCACAGAATGACGCAATCTTGTTACGCATCGACTGCGTAATCGGCTTTTCAGTCCGCACAACCAACATATTTGGCTGAATACCCAAACCACGGAGTTCCTTCACACTGTGTTGAGTTGGTTTGGTCTTCATTTCACCAGCCGCCCGCAAATAAGGAATCAAGGTCGTGTGAATGTAGAAAACATTGTCACTACCGACATCGGTCTTCATCTGACGCAAAGCCTCAATGAATGGTAACGATTCGATATCGCCGACCGTCCCACCAATTTCAGTAATAACTACGTCGGCGTCTGACGTTTGACCAGCCCGCATAATCTTTTCCTTGATGGCATTTGTGATGTGTGGAATCACTTGAACCGTGGCCCCAAGGTAATCACCGTGACGTTCCTTTTGCAAAACTTCTTGATAAATTTTCCCCGTCGTGACGTTTGAGTATTTATTCAGGTTGATATCGATAAATCGTTCGTAGTGGCCTAAATCCAGGTCGGTTTCCGTCCCGTCATTTGTAACAAACACTTCACCGTGTTGATATGGGCTCATCGTACCTGGGTCAACATTGATATAAGGATCAAATTTTTGAATCGTAACCTTAAGCCCACGATTCTTTAACAAACGTCCCAAAGACGCTGCAACGATCCCTTTCCCAATTGACGAAACCACACCACCGGTGACAAAAATGTATTTGGTCATCTAAATAAACGCTCCTTTTGTTTTTTCGGGGAAGCTGTAAACAAAGAAAAAGCCCCCAATTCATTTGAATTGGGAGCAACTAAAGTCTTCATTGATGTGCCCGTTCTTCTGAACGGTGCCCAAAAAATATAATACCGACTTCATGTCATCACGTCAAGGTTTTTGTCTAACGATTATTCGAAAACATCACTGCGAAAAAGACAACGCATTGAAAAGAGTTAGAACTAACTATTCGTCGTCATCGTCATTTTCTTCATCTTCATCGTCGTCATCATCATCGTCATTTAACTCAGCAAGCTGCCCTTCGATTCCGTCAGGTAGCTCTTCGTCTGTATCCTGATTTTCGGTATCATCATCGTCGTTGTCGTCATCATTATCTTGAGTATCAACGCCGTCTGCATCGTCATCATCAGAGTCCTGACCAAAATCGTCATCTTCTGGGTCATCATCATCGTAATCGATAACATCGTCATCATCTGCTGCATCAGCCAAGAAGGCATTAACCTTACGACGCTTTTTGCGTTTAGGTTGATCTTCGTCTTCTTCGCCATTAATTGTGGCTTCATCGATCGAGTCAAACGCATACCATGTCCGCAGACCCCATGTATTATCACCAAGTGAGATAAAACTACCGTCGACGTTTAAATCCGTATAGAACTGAGCAAAACGATCACGAATTTCTTCATCACTTTTACCCAAGTACTGCTGTACCTGGTTAGTCAAATCAGCAAAACCCATTGCTTCCCCATGTTGTGAGAGAATTGCGTGGGCAACCTCAATCATTGACAGTTCTTTTTTATTTTGACCTTCGAAAATTTTAAGTTCCAAAATGAGGCCCGTCCTTTCGAGAGTGTACATCTTATCATAATGTCTTAAGCTGTAAAATGCAATCTAATTTGATAATCACCGATCAATTGTTCACCCGCCAAGAGCTGATAATCAACTGCAATCCGGCCAGCTGACAGATCGTCGCTGAGACGTACGCTCAAGCCTGAGGTCGCGACCTCCACTGCCATCGTGCCATAAGGCGTGCGGTATTGTGTTGTGACGGCTTTACCGGTCAAAAAGTGAAGTTTTAAGCCATTTTCACCGGACCGCGTCAAAGTGACATCATTTTGCCCGTTCAGTTTGAACGTCACCGGCGTTGGCTGTCCGTTATCGTCTTCCACATAGCGTAAATAGACGTTACCATTTACAATCACCAATCGACCCGGTAAGTCAAAATCAAACTGTTCGGTTTGATCATCTTGCGTGATGTTCGTTAATAAATGAACCGTGACATCTTGCTCTAAATGTTCTGTCAAAGGGAACCTCCTTAAATATTAGTTGCCAATATTTTTCATCATTAAATTAAAGACAATATTTTGTCGGTTGTAACAGCATCGTTGTATTGAATGTCAGTTAAAAATTATAACGCACTTTATGCAAAAATCCATAAATGAAACCTTAGCTGATTTATATCTGAAATATCAGTGGTACAGCTTATGTTTCAAACCGCTTCACTAATGCAGACCACCTTCAGATTCGGTATAATGAAAGTAGTTGCGTAATAACGCTGAATAAGTTTAGTACCATGTTAGTGGCATATTAGTGACTGCTCATGACACTCACTTCAAAGCCACTAATCTTGGCATAAATTATTAAGAAATCAGGTAATCACATGATTGACGCGCTTGCATTAGCCCCGACCACAATGCTGCTGTCTCAACACTTCAAGCAAGCCGATGGGTTGGCCACATTTTCAAACATGAATGCATTATTAAGCCTCATTGAACACGAACAACAACCACTCCTTCATTTCTGGTTGCTGGATAACACGGTGATTATGGGACTTCGTGATGCTGATGTGCCTCATCTGGCAGATGCCTATAAAGTGTTAACAGACCGTGGCTATAGCGGCTTCATCCGCAATTCAGGGGGACTAGCTGTTGTTGCCGACCCTGGTGTCCTAAACATCAGTCTGTTTTTCCCACCAAGTTTAGTCAAACTTGGTGTTGACGCCGCTTATGATCAAATGAAATTACTCGTCGACCGCTGTCCCTTATACACATCC
>DMZB01000148.1 GCA_003482405.1 Lactobacillus sp.
ACCCCATTGCCAATAAACTGTTCCACCGTGAGTGAATAAGAGCTGCATGGCAACCGTGAAGAGAATCAACCAGATCATTGGTCGCAGTCCACGAATGAAGAAACGGAGGCTGACACGTGCACATAAAACACCGAAGAGAACGAAGCCATATAGCAAAAGATTAGTTTGCCAGTTGTCTGCCAAAAAGATCAGCACAATGAGATAAAACGTCGTTAGCAACTTCAAACGTGGATCAAGATGATGAACGACACTATTACCGGGGATGAAGCGACCTAACAACAGCGCATTGTTCATGTACGAGCAGCCTCCTTTCTTAAATTTAGACGGTCCCTATAGCCACTACGACTGTCGGTTTAGTAAGGTGCTGGTTAGTTCTTCAAGCGTTGCGCGGACGGGGACATCAGGTAATTTATGGATTGCTGCTAGTGCCGTATCAGTGTAATTACGGGCTAATGTTTGAGCTTGGTCGATGCCACCGTGTTGGCGGACCAGTTGGTCAACAGCTTGGGCGTCGTCGGGCGTCATTTGACTGCGTTTGCTAAGGTAGGGGATAAAGTCATCCGAATCGTCATGTAACGCTAAAATTAGTGGCGCAGAGTAAACACCTTGCCGCATGTCTTCTTGAACGGGTTTGCCAAACTGGGCACTTGTTGCAGTGTAATCTAAAATATCATCCAGCAGTTGGAAAGCAATCCCGATATTGAGACCAATCGTCTGCGCATTGCGGGCAAAATGTAGACTGTTCCCAGACTCGTAGGCGCCTAGAAAGCTACTTAGGGCGAAAAGTTGACCAGTTTTACCAGAAATTTGGGTTAAATATTGGTCAATTGTGATGTCGAGGTTATAACGGGTCGCCATTTGATCTAGTTCACCGTTTAGAATGGCTTCCATGTGTTTGCCATCTTGCTGAACACTCCGTAAATCACTTGCATAGCCGGCCAGCAGTTTAAAACAAACGGTAAATAGGTAGTCCCCAGCGTAAACGGCTGTGTCCTGTCCAAATGTCGCTTGAATCGAAGGCTGACCTCGGCGCACATCGGCCTCGTCAATAATGTCATCGTGAATGAGTGTTGCTGTGTGCAAGGTCTCCACAGCTGCGGCCAGCGCAATCATTTTATGTCGATCTACGGGCTTAAATTGTGAAAACAGTAAGCAATAGGCGGGCCGCAAAAGTTTGCCACCTGCATTGATCATTTTGAGGATAGCATCTCGAACCGGTGCGTTATTGGTTGTAATATTTTTATCAATTAGGGTGAGCACTTGTTCCAGTTCAGGCTCAACAAGTGGGTAATTACGCCACATTGGGTGAATTTTCATGGTTGGTTCCTCTCTAATGAATGTTGATGATCGTACTTAAGTCGGCTTAACGTGTCGACGTGTTCAAACAAAAAGTTTGCTGTAATCCCAATTGCGATGCCGGCCAGAATGCCGATTACTGCTAAAATTGGTAGATACAACATGACGGACCAGCTTTGTGCGACTAGGCTGGCAACCGCCAGTTGGCCGACATTAAATAAGATGCCGCCGCTAGCCGAAATACCAATCATGCTCACACGCTTTTCGCCCAACTGTTTAATAGCTAGCATGCCTATCCAAGACAAGAGCGCACCGGCTGCACTGTACATAAAGGTCGCGACGGTACCACCGAGTAAGGTTGTCAGCAATAGTCGCATTCCCATGAGCAGAAAACTGTCGCCAACGGGCATCGTGAACAAGGAAACTAGGGTAATGATGTTTGAGAGACCTAATTTAGCCCCTGGTGCAAACGCAAACGGGAAGGGAATCATCCGCTCTAATAGCCCAATGATGACGCCTTGTGCACATAAGAGGGCGATGTAAATGTATTGACGTGTTCTGGATGACTGAACATTCATGGTTTAACAAGCCCTCCTGAAGAATTGCTGTGGGTGGCACCATTAGAACTTTTAACCTCGACTAACACCTTGTGTGGCAAACAGACGATGGTTTGGCCTGGTTTACTAATGGCAGCATGATGCACACAAATTTGATCCGGGCAATTGGCATCAATAATTTTGATTCGATTATCGTTGACCAACGTGTCGTTGTACGCACCGTGGCCCATCGTGAAGTGATAGCGCGTAGTGCCATGATGGCCCGTTAAGCGAATTCGTTTAAGCACGTGACCATTGTGTGAGACCACTGCGGTATAAACTTCTTGTCGTTTAGCCGTGGCATCTGCGGCGGCTTGCTGATGTTGATTAGCTGTAAAGACCATCAGGGGAATGAATGACCCCACAATCAGCAAGGTCACGATGATGATGTCAAACGGACGAATCATTTTCAAATACCGTTTGACCGTGGGGGTAACCTTCACGAAATCACGCTTTCTTTAAAATACGTGCAAATTGCGTCATTTTAGTTAGACACGTTTCTATTACACAGCCATAACGCGCTCCCGAGTTCTGAAGCCTGTGCATAACAAGAAGCTGAATCATTTGGGAAATCACCGAATGATTCACTTCCATGTTATTGCTCGACTTCAGCCTGAACTTGGTCGCGCTCACTTTCCTAAAAAAAGAGTCCTAGGGCAAGTCTACCCTAGAACTCTACCACAGACAATATAAGTTATAGATGATTATTTCATGACATCGCTGTCATATAAGGCTTTCGGTGTTCCATATCGCCACTTGCCGAAGACTCTTTGTAGGTAAGGGACAACCCACTTGTCGAGCCCAAACGCACGTCCAGAACCGTTCATGCAGGCAATTGCAACGAAGAAGATCCACATGTTAACCCAGTAGAACATTCCACTGAGACTGAAGACGACAACCATAGCTGCTGAAGCAGCGGACATAATCCATGTGAACAAACCAAGTACTAAGCAAACACCAATAAAGATTTCAACAATGGTCATAAACTTTTGCATAAAGAAGGCTGTTTGTTGGTTTGGTACAAAGATTTTGGTCAAAGCCTGGAACCAGTGTGGCATCTTTGAGAAGACCATTTGTGGGTCGTGACCATAGTCATAAGAAAGGGAAAACATCGTTGGGTTTGCCGTGGCAGTCGTGCTTGCTGCACCACTGGCGCCACTAGCCGCACTGGTTGCAGCAGCACCGCCACCACCAGAACCTGACGCAGCGCCACTAGCTGCACTAGTTGCCGCTGGCTTCAGCCAAGCAAATGGCAAACGCAACTTCGGCAGGAACCAAGAACTCTTGCCGTGAATCTTTGGCCAGATATCGACCAACCACATCATACCAAGGAAAATCCGAGCTGGTACGGTCCATAACACGTTTCCTTGACGGGAAATGTGACCACGGAACAAGTTACGGTTATGACGGGTCCGGAAGAACTCATGCATACAGTATTGGAAGAGGTAGTAGGCTGAATAAACCTGAATGAAGTAGAGGATGTTGACCAAATGCTTCATTAAAATTGCCCAGAAGTTGGTGAGATGAATCTTGCCCATCAAGTTGGCAACCCCATATTGTGATCCGAGGGAAACCATGAATCCTGAATAGTTAGGTTTGAATTCAACTAATGGCTTGCCATCTTCCGTGTTAATAATGTTGGAAACAGCTGCTTGGGCGGTTTCTTCAGCACCTTGCACAATTTGTGGCTGGCCTTTACCTGAACCATCTTCATCTACTAAGGAGACATCTCCGACGACGAAAATGTTTGGATCTTCAGACTGGGTGTACTTGTTGACTTTGATCCGGCCACCACGGCCTTGTTCCAAACCGAAGTTGGCTGCTTGATCAGTGGCTTTAACCCCGGCGGTCCAAATCAACGTGCTGGTAGGGAAAGTTGAACCATCTTTCAAGTCAACGTGGTCTTCATGAACGCCGACAACCCCGGTATTCTTCATGATCTTAATGCCACGTTTGGTCATGTAGCGTTCCGCCTTATCAGCGTCACGACGGTCCAACATATTCATGATAGTTGGCGCCATTTCCATCAGGGTAAACTTGATTTCATCAGGCTCAATCTTGTTATCTTTGGCTAATTGATCGCGCCAGTCACGCATTTCACCAATTGTTTCAGTCCCAGTAAATCCGGAACCAACAACAACAAATGAAAGCAGGGCCTTACGTTTGTCAGGGTCCGTTTCAATTGCACCGGCACGAACAGACTTTTCAATATGTTCTTTTAGTGCAATGGCTTGTTCCCATGAACCGAGGGTAAACCCATGTTCTTTGACACCTGGTGTGCCGAAATCATTTGGCTGCGAACCAATGCCTAAGATGACATAATCATAGTCAAATGAACCATGCTCGGTAACAACCTTCTTGTCGGTTCGGTTGATCGATTTGACGGTGTCAGTGACAAGTTTGACGTTCTTACGGCGACAGAACAAGCGTTGTAAGTCATACTGAATCGCAGTTTCATCAACACGATTGGCGGCAATTTCATGTAATTCCGTCATGTAAGTGAAGTATGAATGTTTGTCGATCAGCGTGATTTTCACGTTGGAATCTTTTTTGTAATGCTTGGCCAAGTGCTTTGTCGCATAAACCTTTCTCTTTTCCCCATCTGCAGCTGCCGACGAACCACCCTGTGGAAATCTCGGTGGGCGCCGGATTCATAAAAAAAAAAAAAACAAGAACAAAACGTAATACGATGTACAAATAAAAAAAAGCAACCAACATCACAGCAAAAATGCGCAGCACTGCACTCACCGAACACCAATATCACTCCAGCCACACAGTAGGTGTAGAGTCACGTGCGTACTAGCCGAAGCCA
>DMZB01000098.1 GCA_003482405.1 Lactobacillus sp.
TCTCAGTCCCAATGTGGCCGATCAGCCTCTCAGCTCGGCTATGCATCATTGCCTTGGTAAGCCGTTACCTTACCAACTAGCTAATGCACCGCGGGTCCATCCTAAAGTGATAGCCGAAACCATCTTTCAAACGAAAACCATGTGGTTTTCGTTGTTATGCGGTATTAGCATCTGTTTCCAAATGTTATCCCCCACTTTAGGGCAGGTTACCCACGTGTTACTCACCCGTTCGCCACTCACTTCAATGTCTTGTCAATCAGGTGCAAGCACCGTCAATCTAAAACCGAAGTGCGTTCGACTTGCATGTATTAGGCACGCCGCCAGCGTTCATCCTGAGCCAGGATCAAACTCTCAAATTAATGAGTTATTTGAAATAGCTCTTGTTGTTTTGTTACTTGGTTATAAAGTGAATTGACTTCACAATTGTTATTGCTTTGAACTTGCGTTCAAAGACCCTACACATTTGATTCGTCGAAACATTGTTCAGTTTTCAAAGATCTACATCGCCGTCATGCGACAACTTAATTAGTATAGCATGCTGATTATAATCGGTCAAGCAAGAAATTAAACATTTTTTCGAAATCCGTTTAGCAACTTGATGACCTCTCGTAGCAGCAAGTAATACTATATCAATCACTGCAATCAGGGTCAAGTATAAATTTGAGAAAAACCAAAATCTTGCAAATCTGACCCCCAGCTAGATTAATCAAAGACCGGTGCAGAATCAAATTTAACATCATGGAATAACGCGTGTAGCTTATCTCCTTGAACAAATGCTAACTTCTGGCCAAGTGCCCGTTGCTTCAACTCATCAGTGACGTTCAAGTGATCAAATACAAACAGTGAGATATTTTGACCGTCAATCTCACACGTCGTCAGCTCACTCAACCGTAATTTCTCCAAATCAACATTCAGCGCACCGTGTAGTCTCTCCAAAATACTAGCCAGTGCCGTCTTGTCAGCCAGGACATCAGTACAAAAGAAACCGTACTCTGTCTCATTTTGCGACACTAAAAAGCTCGGCGTGCCATCATTAATCGTTAATATCGTGCCTGCAACTTGTTTCATATGCCCTCACAATTCTCCTGCTTAAATTGTTCATACCTAATTTAAAAAACGTTGGCGTGCTTCTGACAGCCAACCTGCCATCGAATCGGCAATTGGCTTGAAGCCCGTGTGAATATGGTAGTTAGTCCAGTACCTTTTGTGAACATCACGTGCATTTAGCACTGGTAACGATTCTTTATGGTCCTCCAAACACCGCAGTGACAAACTAATTTTATGCGAATACTCGTCGATATCGAGTATTTTAGCTTCGATTGTCTGACCCACCGCTAAAAATTCGTGAATGTCGCGAACATACCCAAAATGTGTTTCGGAAATATGAATGAGACCTTGATGTGTCTCATCCAAGCTTACAAAAGCACCATACGGTTGAATACCAGTCACCACGCCAGTCACTTTTTGACCAATCCGGTAGTTCATAACCGTGCCTCCCTTACACAATCAGTAACTAGTCACTGACTGAGACACTGTTAATCAAAATCGGTGTGTCTGGACGGTCTTCATAATTTGTGGCAACAGCTGCCATTTCGTCAACAACCGTCATGCCGTCAATAACCTGTCCAAAAACAGTGTGGTGACCATCTAACCATGGCGTCCCACCCTGTGCATATTTGGCAATGACTTCATCAGCCAAACCCATGTCCTTTAATTGCCGCAACATATCATCTGGGACCTTGCTTGCTTGAACAATAAAGAACTGGCTACCGTTAGTGTTAGGACCCGCATTAGCCATTGATAGTGCGCCACGAAAATTAAATAGTTGATCTGAAAATTCGTCCTCAAATTCATGACCGTAAAAACTTTCTCCACCGGCACCAGTACCCGTCGGATCACCGCCTTGAATCATGAAATCAGAAATAATCCGGTGAAAACTGACACCGTCATAATAGCCATTCTTAGCCAAGCCAACAAAGTTTGCTACCGTCTTTGGTGCCTGTTCTTCAAATAACTGAAACTTGATATCGCCCATTGTTGTTTGCATCGTAACCTGTGGACCTTTAGCCTGACCAATCTCTATTTGTGGATACATTGATAAAACTCCTTTTAAATTTAAATGTTTTTCACTTGTACTCCATTTAGTCACATAGCACACGCACATGCTAAATCTTTATCATTGTAAACAACCACATGCCGACATGCAATTGCTACAACCATTTCATTTTATTTTTACAGCCGCTAATTGACAGACAATTGCCAACGCAATGCACAAAACCGAAACTTTTTGTTAATTTCAAACTAAACAAACGACCATCTATTTTGTTTGCCCACTATTTCTGCTATAGTGAGCCCATTGTCTTTTAAAGCCTAAAATAACTTTGAACCCAAATTAGAGAGGATTGCTTGTATGTCGACCCTAATTGACTTTGTTTTACACATTGATGCACATTTAGTATCTCTGGTGAACAATTTTGGCAACTGGACGTACCTCATCTTGTTCGCCATCATTTTTATCGAAACTGGTGCCGTTATCTTACCGTTTTTACCCGGTGACTCACTAGTCTTTGCCGCCAGCGCACTTGCTGCAAACAGTTTATATCACCTCAGCATCTGGACATTCGTGTCCCTGTTCTTAATTGCCTGTATTGCAGGTGACTCACTCAACTTTACAATTGGTCAACACATCGGACACGCCTTATCCAATCACTCTCTGTTTGGCAAACTGATTCGTAAGGATGCCCTCGAACGTTCCGAGACATTCTTTAATGCGCACGGGGCCATGGCTATCATTTTGGCGCGTTTCATGCCAATTATTCGGACATTCGCGCCGTTTGTTGCTGGCGGCAGTAACATGCCCTATCGACGATTCATTCGTTTCTCCTTAATTGGTTGCATCTCATGGGTTGCACTATGTTCTGCAGGTGGTTACTTCTTCGGCAATATTCCCTTTGTCAAAGCGCATTTCTCAGCAGTGGTCCTTGGCATTATCGTGATCTCCTTAATTCCTGCCATTGTCGGGTACATTCGTGGGAAGATCAAAACTTCATAAAAATGGACAAGTAAAGGCGTCCTCTTGCATCATTCAAATTGACTGATGCAAGAGGACGCCTTTAGTTTGCAACTGTTTAATGTTTATAAGTGTGAGCATGCCTCAAACTGTGCTTGCCGACGATTAAGCCAGCAATTAGCCACACTTCAATCAAAATGAAAAATAGCGCAAAACAGGCTAGAAAAAAACTAGCTGGCAGTGCATTAATAATGGCGTCTTGATCTGGATCAAACAACCAGTCATCATTTCGAAAAAGTAGCTTGTGAAAGGTAATGAAGAAGCTTTCAAAGTTCACACTCATGATAACGGCGATTACTGGTGCAACTGGCAATGCAATGCGCATCGGAATGACTAACTGCCACAACCGATCCTCGCGCACCATTCGCCACAACCCCACAGCTGTAACAATCAAGGTCAAGATCAGCACCACATTGTTAAGCAATAACAAGTTTTTAACATCGGCAAAATGCTTCAACGCCGCGGCCGAATCGGTAAAATTACTCATGTGTAAACGTGTGACCCATGGAAAATCCAAATACTGTAAAAGCTGATGATAATTCTGCAACATTACTGGCTTGCTCAGATTAACTTCACGTAAAATATCTGTCTTCGACAGCATAATACGATACAGCCAAACCGCATGCACCGTAAGAAAAATTGAACTGGTTAAAATAAATAGCCAACCACACAGATACCGTAGCCAGTGAATTAGCTTCTGGATGCCTAGTTTAATCACGCTCATTCACTTAACCGCCATTCTGTGAGGTTGTTGACAACATGGGTCGGTATGATTTTGTCTGTTGCTAATGGTGCCTGTTTGGTCAAGCCAGTTAATGTCAGTAGCGAATCCATGTCCGCATTTTTAGCTGCCATGATGTCAGTATTCAAATTATCGCCAATCATCAAAACTTGCTCACGTGACAGTTGAATGCGATTTAAAGCTTCATCCATAATAATTTTCGCAGGTTTACCGATAGTGACTGGTGTTTGGCCAGTTGCATATCTGACAAAGTCTACCACAGCCCCAGCACCCGGCAGCATCCCCCGCTGGTTAGGAATGTTCGTATCTAAATTTGTCCCGATAAACTGAGAACCGTGCTGAATAGCCAACACGGCCTGCACAAACTTTTCATAAGTCACGTTGCGATCCAACCCAACTACCGTATACGTTGGCCGCTCCTCTGCTCCGCGAACCAACCTGAAGCCGACATTTTTCAATGCGTCCTGCAAGCCGCTTTCTCCAATAACAAAGGCCGTCATTGGCCGATCTTTAACCTGTCGCCGCAAATAATCAGCAGTAGCCAGTGCCGTTGTGTAGACATGGTCAGCTGTTGTTTCAATATGATGATTGTCCCGTAGATTTGCTGCAACATCCTCAGGACTGCGTGTTGAATTGTTTGTGACAAACAAATAAGGCACCTCACGTTCAATCAATTGATGCATAAACGTTTGTGCCGTTTTGATTTCTTTTGTGCCCTGATAGATGGTGCCATCTAAATCAATAAAGTAGCCTGCATAATGCCTGCTCATCCAACGTACCTCACTGTTTGTTAGTAGTCTGCTCGCTGCTGTGCGACTTTTGCCGAATTGTAAAGTGGCGTCGCGACGGCCGCTTACTCTGTGAGGTTGTCACTTGTTGACCACTATTTGCAATTGGCCGGGCATTAGCCTTAACAGTACGTTCCTTTGTGTACGCCGTTTCTGGCTTATGACGGGTTTCAAACTGATGACGGTGACTGCTGGTACTCTTGTGCGAATTACTCGTCTTATGTTCACTCTGGCTCGTCTTGCCGGCAGTACGCGTTGCATTAACTTTGTCAGACTGTGAACTGTTATTGCGGCGCCGCCGTGAACGATGTGTGCGCTGGTGTTCTTCTTTTTGTGGCTGATCTTGTTGTTCAATTTCAACATCCAGGTTATGCAACACGAAATAAGCACAGCCAAAGTTGCAATACTCATACAAGTAATCTTGCAGTGCCGTTATGGTTTGGTCCTCCGCCGCATTACGTTTGTGCGCCGCGTAAAAACCTTTTAAGCGTAACTGATCAAAGCCCCAGTCACCAACCAAGTAATCATACTTACTCAATACTGTGCTGTAGCGTTCCGCAAACTTGTGCACATCAAACGCGTCATGAAAATTGGTCACCAGTTCATAAGGATGCCCGTTAACGAAAAATTGTTGTTCATTTTCACGGACCACCGTAAACATCGCTGCCCGTTTTTCTTGCGCAATTTGAGCTAATTCCTGAATATGTTCGCGATCGATAGTTGCCACTTCCTTTCTTCTCTCATTTTAGATTCATTTGTGGATCAGTGTCGTTTGTTATAGTCATCGGCTTTGCCCGCAATCATTTGTTCAATTTCCGCAAACGAAAACGGCCGCCCAAACGGGATTTCATGATCAATATAACTCATTTCAGGCGTATCCACACCAACATTGATATTTTCTTTTGCTGGATAGGAATAGTGATGAATATGCCCATGCAAATTGATGACGTTCCCCACAATGCCCATTGAAAATGGATAATGTGTGAGATAGTACTGGCGGTGATCGTACTTTAAGTACACCCCAACATCGTGAAACTCAAATTTTGGTTTGCCATCGTCCATCATTTCGTTATGTGCCGCGAGATATTTGAATAACGCGCGGTTGTCATGATTGCCCTTGATCAGGACCAAATGGCCATTTAACTGATGTAAAATTTCGTTAACCGCAATATGA
Source organism: Lactobacillus sp. (assembly GCA_003482405.1). Lineage (GTDB taxonomy): Bacteria > Bacillota > Bacilli > Lactobacillales > Lactobacillaceae > Furfurilactobacillus. The sequence goes on from DMZB01000098.1 coordinate 5,775, forward strand.
GAGATCACTGCCGGCCTGGTAAAATACATCGCGGTGTCGCCAAGATGATAAACCGTATCTGTTGGTGTCACCACTGAATTCCAATTCTTAATGATCGTGTCGTTCATTTCTTCAACGGTTAAAAAAGGTCGCGGCGCAAAGTCGTTCATTCCTAATAACTCTTTATGAAAAAAATGAGTGTCCGACGTAAAATATCGCATCACCAAACCTCCCGTCAATTTCGTCTATTAATTGTACCACATGTCACAACCGCCTCATGACAAAAAGATCACGTCCACGCTTTACGCGTCAGACCTGATCTTTTTGACTCTGGTTCAATACTTAATCCTTAATGGTTCATGCAGTATTTTGATTCAAACACAATCTAGTCTTGTGCCGATGCGGCCTCGGCCTTTAAACTGATCGACTTGACGACAAATAGGAAAACAAACCACAATACCGCACCAATCAATGCAATTAGTGTTTCTGTCTTAAACAACATCACAACGGCCACAAACGCTAGAAAGAACAAAACTAAATAGTCTGTCACTGGCGCCCATGGCATTCTGAATTCAGCCAAAGGCAAATTTCTTGCCTTCATGGACTGACGGTAACGCAGATGCGCCACAATAATCAGTCCCCAGATCAATATAAAACATGTTGTTGCAACACTTGAAATGAACGTAAACACACCAGCCGGAAATAAAAAGTTCAATACGACGGCAATGGCAATAATCAGCGTCGAAAAACGCAATGCATTGCCGGGTACTTGATGTGAGGACAACTTGCTCATCCGTTTGGAAAAGCGCGTTTTCCCGCCATAGGTGAGTGAATACAGCATACGACCTGTTGTAAACAACGAACTGTTGCAGGCCGATGCTGCCGCCGTCAACACCACAAAGTTGATAATGCCCGCCGCTGCTTTAATGCCGACATTTTGGAAAACCTGCACAAATGGACTGCTCGACGGTGATACATACGACCACGGATAAATACTCATAATGACCAACAAAGAGCCAACATAAAACAAAATCACACGCATTGGAATTTCATTGATGGCCTTTGGAATAACCTCATGGGGATTAGCTGTCTCAGAAGCTGTCATCCCCACCATTTCAATACCAACGAAAGCAAAGACGACCATCTGAAAGGATAACACAAACCCCTTGGCGCCTTTTGCAAAAAAACCACCATCGCGAAAAAGGTTGCTAAAAGATGCATGACCAACTGGCGTTTTGATTGACATAAAAATCATGACCAGGCCAGCGACAATTAGTGCAACAATCGCAACAATCTTAATAATCGCAAACCAAAATTCTGCCTCACCAAAAGCTTCCACCGTAATGAGGTTCAAACATAACAGAACAATTAAGATCACGAAACCGGGAATCCACTGTGGAACCTTGGGAAACCAAAACTGAAAGTACAGACCGGCCGCAGTAATTTCCGCCATCGCAATGGTGATCCATGACACCCAATAGGTCCACCCCACAACAAAACCCGTGCGTTTGCCAATGTAACGATCAATAAAATCAATAAACGAATGCTGAGATAAGTCAGACATCAACAACTCACCGAGCGCACGCATGAGCCAAAAGCACATCAGACCCGTTAACATGTATACCAAAATAATTGCAGGTCCCGCCAAATGAATCGATTGCCCGGCACCTAAAAATAGACCAGTGCCAATGGTACCACCCAGTGCAATTAATTGAACATGCCGACTCTTAAGCGACCGCGATAGTTCCTGTTGATCTCCTTGATTCTCTGCCATGTAATCCTCTACTTTCTAATTTATGCCGTACAAATTAGTCTCTTCTAATTCATAAATTATATTATACGAGGGTTTCAATCAATGAACAAACGAAAGCATTTCATGAATAAGATGAAAACATTTCATCATAGCCAAAACAACCCCATTCCCAAGGTGCGGGAATAGGGTTACAATGTGAATTTTTAATTTTTTAGCTTACTTCTTCAATCGCTCAACATCACGAGCAATCATTAATTCTTCATCAGTTGGAATTAAGAGCACGGCCGCAGTTGAATCATCTGTGGAAATGACCGTTTCTTTACCGCGAACGTCATTACGTGCATCGTCAATCTTAATCCCTGCGTAATTGAACGCTTTGATAATAGCGGCACGAATTTCCTTTGAGTTTTCACCAATTCCGGCTGTGAAGACCAGTGCGTCAACACCACCCATTTCGGCAATGTACGAACCAACGTACTTAACAATTCGATTAACAAAAATATTGATTGCAAGCTGAGCACGATGATCATCAGTCGCTTCCAAATCACGCATATCACCAGAAGTACCGGAGATACCGAGTAAACCAGATTTCTTGTTCAAAATATCAATCATCGCTTCTGGATTGGTAATGCCCAGCTTCTGTTGTAGGAATGTGACCAACGAAGGATCAACGTCCCCAGAACGCGTAGCCATGGTAATGCCGGCTAATGGTGTAAAGCCCATGGACGTATCGATTGAACGACCGTTCTCAATGGCATCAAGTGAAGCGCCGGCACCCAAGTGTAACGTGATGATTTTTAATTCAGACAGTGGCTTGCCAAGTAAGTCTGCGGCACGCGCTGAAACATAGCGGTGGCTCGTCCCGTGCGCGCCATAGCGACGTGCACCATACTTTTCGTAATATTCATAAGGGATTGAGTACAGGTAATTTTCTTCAGGCATGTTTGCATGAAATGAGGTGTCAAACACAGCAACCGCCGTCGCATTTGGAAGCACTTCACGAAAGGCCCGAATCCCGGTTGCATTGGCTGGATTGTGCAGTGGTGCATATTCTGCCAATTCATCGATTTTAGCCAATACATCGTCGTCAATGACAACTGAATCTTTGAAGAATTCACCACCAGCGACGACTCGGTGACCAACACCCGTAATTTCATCAAAATTGGCGATGATTTTAAGGTCAATCAGTTCTTTTAACAAGACATTGATGGCCACTTTGTGATCCTTAAATGCCTGTTCGATCTTGAAGTGCTGACCATCGCCATAATCAATTTTGAATGACCCTTCGGCCAACCCAATTCTGTCCACTAACCCTTTGGCAATGACCTTTTCTGAAGGCATGTCAAAAAGTTGGAATTTTAAGGTCGAGCTCCCTGCGTTTACTGCGATTGTTTTTGCCATTTGTGCAAATCTCCTTTGATTAATCACTAAGATGATGAAACCAACTTATTTATGAATATTTGTTGCAACCCAGTCATCGATCTGACTGGTAAATTGACGCACCGCGTCTGCATCTTTGAACGATGGAAATTCCCCTAACAACACTTGACCTGCTTGTTTGGCGGTACCACCCTTTTTTTGTAACATCAAAATTGCCTTTTGAGCAGCTTTGTTAATAAATAACTCGCTGGGCAAATTGAGTAATCCTTGTAGATGTGCTTCGGTTTGAATCCAGTCAACTAACCCTTTGGCCTCCGTAGAAGTGAACAACTCACTGGGAATAAGGAAAATTCCCCATCCACCTGGGTTAAGTTGATTGACCGCTTGTTCAAGCAGCAAATGGTGCACATAGGAATGACCCGTCTTGGCAGCGGTTTTGAACTGTTTTGCGTGATCATCCAGTGGATAATAACCGACTGGCAAATCGCTAACGGCCAAATCCGCCTTTGGCATCACCAATGGGTCCAACGCGTCTTGATGAAACAACTGAACATCATGATTCTGCAGTGAGCCAACAACGTTGGCGGCAGCGAGCATTGAGTCATCGTTGTCAACGCCAAAACCACTAATTGTGACGTTGTTGGACTGGCTCAGTTGATTCATCACAGTCGTCAACAAATTGCCGGTCCCAACTGTTAAGTCCAGCAAATTTAACTGATCGCGATGACTTACACGACTCGCCAAATATGCCATTATAAAACCAATGGTGTCAGGGGTTAGTTGATGATTGGCATCCACAGCATCTGTTTCGACATCCTTCAGTAAGACCAACTGAAGTCCCTGTCGAATCGTTTCCTCATCCAGTTGTTTTAAATCGATCTGTTGATAAAGTGCCGTTAGCTTTTTAACTGCTTCTGGGGTTGGCCGATTATCTTCAACACGGACTTGTGCGCCGTCAATGAGATCATCGCCAACTTCGATAAAAGCGTCCAAATAACTTGTTTCTAACTGTTCTTGCAACAAAAGTGTTGCCTGATCTAACGTTTGAAAAAGTTTTTGTGCCTGTTCTTGTGACAGTGCTATTCACCCCTTTAGTAAGTCTATTAATTTTCACATTTACATCGTCAAACAAAAAACGGTGTCCTTAATAAGGATACCGATTGTTGTCTGTTATTTCAAGTTATGTTTCCGCTCCCAAACGTGATAGACCGCGGTTTCACCACTTGACAAAACAATGTTCATTTGTGAATTTCTTAACGTAGCCTTGCCCTCTGGAAACTGATAAATCGTCTGTGGTGATTGTTTTAATTGCATTTCGTTGACGCGGTTAACCAGGGTTTGAATTTGCCAATATTTTCGATCAGCTCGTTGTGTTCTAACCGCAGACTGGTAGGCCATGAGTTGAATCAATAAAATAGTCAGCGTCAACCCCATTAAAAAGACAGTCGTTGGAAAGACAAAACCGCGTCGCGTGATTTTATGTTTAGATTTCATACGTCATCTCCGGCACAAAAATTAGTCGCGTCATTTTTTGACCATGCTTTGGTTTAACCATTATTGACAAGCAATTTTCATGATAATCAAGATGTGCCTGAGCAACATGTTCAACCAATGGCATGAAACCACCCTTGTCAGTCGTCATAATCAAGCGGCTGCCCCGCACGACTAATCGATAATGTCTGAACTCGCCGGCGTGCGTCTGCCCGGTCAACAGGATTTTGTCGTCCTCACGACCTTCGTAGCGAAAGCTGGCTTTAGGATTGCTCAGGTTCATCATTGCGTTATCAAATTGTTGTACTAACTGGTAATTAATGGCCAAATTGCGGTGTAATTGCTGTAAAACCAGAGTAACCGTAAATAACACCAGTACGCCAATCGTCAGCCCCCACATTGTTTCAATCAGTGTAAAAGCGGGCCTTTGCATGCTCTTTTTCATACATCACCTTACCCAATTGTTGACTGCTCACCTCGTAACCGTGACGTGCCTGATCTGTTCGTTTTTGTTCCGTCCGTAACCGCTGATTCATCTGCTGCGTAGCCCCACTAACCAACACACACGCACTACTGGCAAGTACCAGTGCTATCAACGCTTCTGCTAGGACAAACGCGCCACGCCGGTTAACGTTTAGGCTTTTCAACATGCAGCACTCCCCATCCTAATTGCGTTTTGATTCGATATTCGCCCCCTAATGACGACGTAAACAAGATTGAGCGCGGTGCCAGCATTTCATTTTCAATGAAAAATATATCCGGAATCCCCTTAGCAGATAATGTTGTTGGCATCTTGATGACCTTAATCGGATGATTTTTCTCTGTATAATTTATCCGATTTTCGTTGATGTCAATTGTTGTCAACCGCCCTGTCAGCATCGTATGTGCTTTAGCCCGTTCAAACAAACTCACAAATGATTGGATAAACTGGTCTTCCGCCTGTTTCTGGCGCGTTACATGAAACATTTGCACACCAAGCCCAATTATGCTGGTCGTCACGGCTAACACCAGCAAACTTTCCACCAGGGTAAAACCAGTTCTACTTTTTGGCAGCCACGTTATTATGAATTTCAATGCCCTCATCCTTTGCTTTAGCAATCTGCTTACTCGTGAGGTAATTGTCAGTTTGTAATTCATCAAAAGTGACATCTTTGTCTCCATTATCGTTTTGGTACAAATCTACTTGAGTTTGGACAACCTGAGTTAAAGCCTCACTGTGTGTTTTGGTCGCATTCTTTCGAGATGCACTTAAGTTAGGCACAATAATCAAAATCAATAGTGAAATGATGAACAGAACGATGGCCATTTCAATTAACGTAAACGCGCGTCGCTGCTTGGCCTGAAGCTTTTTACTTAGATTTTTTAGCATTGTTAACATTATGATAATCCCCCGATTGTGTGATAGAGCGGCAATAAGATACTTAGGTAAACACCGACAATACATAACCCAATGACACCAAATAAAATCGGCTGAATGAGTCCGATAAGGCCTTCGATCCGTGCAAACAAACGTTGGTACGTTAGCTGTGCATCCACCTTAAGATCCTTGGCGATTTCAGTACTGGTGAGCCCCTTATTGAAAAAGACTTTGAATGTGACCGGTAAGAATTGGTACCGATCAATAAACTTGTTCAGTTGCGCACCACGACTCAGATGTGCATCCAGTTGATCGGCCATCTGGCGTAAAACAGATTGGCTCTGGTACGTTTGCAACAACCGTAAAACATCATGCGACTGCATGCCACTCCCTAAGAGTAGGCTCAGATTAAATGACAAATAGTAGTGCCAATACATCTTGAGTAGCCCACCGACAAGTGGAAAATGACAGGCAATCTGTAGTTGTCGAAGGTGTGATAAGTGAAGAAAACGAATCGTGCTAACCGCCGTCATACCGGCGATTACACAAATGGTCAAGATTACCTGCCAGCCTAATGTCGGCAATCTAAAACGTTCAGCACCAAGGCCTGACAACTCTGGCAATAACAATTGTTTAACGGCTATCATCAACAACCCAAGACAGATCAAAATCCCAACTGGATAACACAAAACTGCGCGAATCTTTTGTTGTTGACGCACCTTGACGGCCAAAAAATTGCCTAAATTTGTTAGTACTGAAATGAGTTCCCCGTTTTCCTCTGCAATTTTGACCTGGTAAAAACAATCAACCGAAACAAATGGTTGAATTGCTTCCGCAAATTGAATCCCCATGCTCAATTGCGTTTGAATATGCGCAATCACAAGATGTAACTTTGGCAACATCACGCGGGCAAAATTAAGCCCTTCTCGTAATGAAAAACCCGCTGACAAAACATCCGCCATTAAACTGAATAATTGTGCCGTTTGTGCACCAGATAGGCGTTTGACTGCCTGTCTACGGCGACGCCATTTACCCGGCTTGGTAATGAGCCGCCACTTCGGCTGCCAGGGAACCATCGTCAACTGCTTTTCTGAGCGCATCATGCCACCTCCTTGTCATGTGTGTCCCTGATTGGTGCATTGTCGTTTGATCACCAAAAAGTTCATCGCCGGTTTGCCAGTCATAGATGGTCACTGGCTTGTGTTGTCCCGGGATCAAACGTTGGTAACAGACACCTGTCAGCGCCTGCATCAAATCACTTTTGGCAACACCTAATTGTGTGAGCCGACTGACCACCCCCAGTACGTTTTGGGCATGTACTGTCGACAACACCAAGTGGCCACTTAAAGCGGCCTTCACCGCAACTTGTGCTGTTTGTTCATCACGAATTTCGCCAATAATAAAGACATCGGGACGGTGACGAAGTGCTAACTTTAACAACGCATCATAGCTCATCCCCGCAAGTTCATTCACCTGCAATTGTAAGAAACCAGGTTCTTCAATTTCCACAGGGTCTTCGATGGACAAAATCACTGATTGCTGCCGCCTTTCATGAGCCAATTGATAGATGGTGGTGGTTTTGCCGGATCCCATCGGCCCGCTTAAAACCAGTAACCCTGCCGATTGCGTTAAGGCACGAATCTCTGGCCACTGCCTATTTTGGCGAACCTCGTGACCGATCTGTTCCAGTGCGTAAATGATCCGAATGACCATCGATTCACGGTCTTGAAAATCGCCGACTGTTGATAGGCGCAAATGAACAGGCAAATCGGCAAACTTTCGGTGGAGGGCACCCAACTGTGGCCGACGATGCTCACTAATGGCCATATTAGCTTCGTACTTAACGTATGCGATCAACTGTTCTGCCTCCTGACTGGTCAACTCTCCTAATTTTTCAATTCCCGTGACTGTATGACAAACAATCTCATAACCTTGTACCTTCGGGAAAAAATACACGTCACTGGCACGTTTGCCAATCGCTTGTGACATTGTGTGGTCTAGTGTTTCAACAGGTTGCATTTTTTCTCACTCCTTTCATACCCTTTACATACGCAAATTGGACCGCTGTGTTCGTAAATATGAAAAAAAGTGGATTTTTTGTAAAAAAAGCGTGACCTCTAAAAGGCCACGCTCATATAAATCTATTTAATTAATCTTCGGCAACGTCTTCGTCAGCGACTTCCGCAGCTTCGTAAACATCCGAAACATCATCGT
>DMZB01000121.1 GCA_003482405.1 Lactobacillus sp.
TACACGCAAACCCCGTTTGGCTCATGGTACTGGTGGCCTGTCTGGTCAGGCCATCCATCCGCTTGCCGTGTACATGGTGCATCAGGTCCGCCAAGCATCCAGTTTGCCGATCGTTGGTGTTGGGGGTGTCTTCACCGGGAAGGACGCCGTAGAACTCATGCTTGCTGGCGCAAACGCCGTGCAAGTTGGTGCAGCAACCTTTCATGATCCGGCAGCCTGCGCACACATTGCCGCTGAAATTCCGACAACATTAGCGAAGTACAATCTCACCTGGTAACAAGGTTTTGTAGCAGGGGGTTGCAGCAGCTGCTTGTAGCACGACTTTGTAGCAGGGCTTTATGGTGAGACCTTGCAAGCATAATGCGGCACGCTACCTCACGTGAACATGACGATACCAGTGAGTAACGGCGGTCCGCATCAACATGCCGAGAACAACCAGAATCAGCAGCGTCTTTGGAAAAAGGCCACCGATCACAATGTAGCTCAGGCTGATCAAAAACATCATTCCGGTTGAACGCATCTCTTCTCGATCATGTTCATTAGGCGACTGTTCAGACTCACGCATCACGACCCTAAAGAGTAGGTATTGCACCAAGTCTACCAGCACCAAAATGACCGCGAACGTCAGGACGGCAGTACGATTAAATAATGCCCGTCCCAACCAAGCGGTCACAAACGGAATCAGTGACAATAATGCCAAATAATAGAAATTAATAATCATGACCCGCACGGAGACTGTTTTCAAAGCGCTAAACAGTTCCTGATGCAACATCCAATACTGTGCAACGGTACCAAAACTAATTAAAAAAATGATGATTTGCCGAAACGTGATACCAATCAACGCAGTCGTTGGGCGTGCGGGAACGACGACGCCCAACACCATAATTGTAAGAACCACTGCGAATACGCCATCGGATATTGCTAGTAAACGTGCTTTTGAGTTCTTAAACATGTTATCCTCCCGCTATATTTGTTTTTTCACTCTCATTAGACCACACAACACTGACTTTTGCTCATCTAACAAAAACACGGCGTTCATGGGAAGATTTCCCCACAAACACCGTATTTTTTATTGCCTGAGAAAGCTAAACCGTGTTATGTCCCGCTCTCAAACATGTTTTCGTTATCATGATTCCGTTGATTTCTCGTTAGCGTTACAATTTGTTGTGCCACCGTCAAACACGCTTCCGTTTGTCACCACGATGCATAAACACGATGATGGCAGGTAGAATTGTCAACGCACTGATTAATGAGAAACCGGTATCGATCACAGTAATCAGACCAAACGATTTCAACACAGGGAAACTGGCGAAAATTATCGCTGAGAAACCACCGATAACTGTCATTCCTGATACGAAAATAGCCTGACCAACCGACGATACCGCACTAACTGTGGCATCAACTGTCGACTTTCCTCGTTTCTGCTCTTCACGGTAGCGTTCCAAAATAAGGATCGTAAATTCTGTTCCAATCCCAAGCACCAGTGAGCTCAATGAGATGGTCAACGGGTTGTACGAAGTTCCCATCAGCCATAGTGTTAGTGGTGAAAGTCCTAGCACTAACAGAATTGGCAAAATTGGATACATCGCAAACCGCGGATCCCGGTAAATTAGGAACAGCACTAGGAAGATGATGGCAATCCCGGCAATAATAATCAGCCAGTGATTAGCAGTCATGTTATGAATCCCAGTAAGCATCATGACTTCAGCCCCAGCCGGCGCTACTTGGATTCCGTGCGGTGCATCGATATTTTTAGTAATCTTGTTCATCAACTTCAACTGATCTGCACTCGACAGATTCTTGTTGATTTTGAATTGAAGTGTCGCGTAATGTTGATTTTTACTCATCAGCACTTGTTTCTTGGAACTTGGAATGCGACTCACACCATTAGTTAAGGTGGCCTGTTTCGTCGCAGTCAATTTATTGCCGCTCAAATTTAGACTCGTTGGCAGACTGGTTACGCCTGTCACATCGCTGTATTTACGTTGCTCTTGACGGCCAAATTTGTCGGTATAGATCATGACCCGTTTGTCCCGAACGTCATCAGACTTTACCAAGTAAGTGATATAAGTCGTCGAACCAATCTGTTTTTGCAGATATTTGGTATCCTTGAGTGCACTCATCTGTTGCGGAATCATCTTGGTCATATCGGTTTCGGTATTGATATTGTGCTCCACTGCAAAACCGGCACCACCAAGTAAAATACCCAAAATCAGCACAATCACACTGTGTTTGGTCACAAACGCCGCATAGCGGGCTAGTAACTTAGCCAAACGTGACGGTTGTGTTAGCTTGTTTGGTTCGTTTGCGCTTAATGGTTTCGCATGGCGATCAAAGAAGGGTAACAAGCTAAACATCAATGTCAGTTCCGTAATGTATGCACTGATAACACCGATGGCAAGCGTTAGCCCAAATTGTTGCATCATTGGCGCTTTTGACAGGAACATTGTCAGAAAGCTAAACGTCATTACGATCAGCGAAATCCCAACGGCCGGTCCCATCTTGCCAATACCGGTATTGAGCGCAGCTTGGCGATCATGTTGTTGCCTAAACGTCTCTTCATAACGATTCTGGAATTGAACCCCAAAGTCTGTGCCCAAACCAATAATGATCGGTAGCGTTGCCATCGTGGCCAACGTTAATGAGATTCCCGTCCAGCCCATGAATCCAAACGTCCAGATTAAACTAACTGCCACAAACAGCAGTGGGAATAATCGACGACGAACTCGGAATATCAGTGACAAGACAACAATCATCACGACCACAGCAAGACCAAGCATCGTCATCATGGCACGGGTAACTTGGGTCTGCACCTGACTGGTAATGGCTGGGGAACCGGCCAAACGGACTTTGACGCCATTTTGGAAGTTTGTCTCCCTAATTGCTTTATTGATATCACGCGTCATTTTGACGTAGGTACCCATGTCCGTTTTGTCAGAGGTATTGACCACAAAGAGCACATGCCGGCCATCCTTTGGCAGCAATTGTTGCATAGTGGCAGGTACCTTACCATTATCCGAGAATATCAGCGACTGCAATAACGGTGTCGACATCTTCTCCACCCGGGGAATTTGTGCCATTATCTGTCCCGAAAGTTGTTGCCGTTGACTCACTGTTAATAGTGACATCGTGTAAGCTTGGATCTGCTGTTGCTGTTTGACGTTTAACTGACTCGCCATTTGACTAGCAGCGGCTGGGTTAGCTGCCAACGCTTGTTTTTGGGTTGGCGTCAAAATTGTCAGCGTATATTTTTGAACCTGCTGCTGTTGCTGGGCGGTCAACAACTGACCCAACGTCGTTTGTAGCTGCTGTTTTTGTTTGGCTGATAAACTACTCATGAGTTTGACCTGTGACGATTGACCAGAACTCATGCTGGTGGCTGCTTGCGTAGCATTGCCACTCTTCAATGTGCTGTTTAGAACATTCACAATGTTGGTCGTGCCCCGAACGTTATCCACCTTGTTTAAGCGGTGGTCTAACGCGTTGATTTTTTGCATTGTTTCATGTGAAACCAATTTGTCGCGCTGACCTGACAGTAAAATATAAGCAGAATCACCACCAAAATTTTTCTGATAGGTTTCTGTGTCTTTGTAAACTTGCGACTTCGTGTTTACAAACACATCGTTCCCCATGTCCATTTGCACCTTTGGCAGTCCAAAACCAAAGAAAACGGTGATGGCTAAAATGCCAACTAATAACGCAACGGTGTGCTTTTGAATGTAACTTCCCAACTGTTCAAATTTTCTTTCCATACGTTTTCAAATCCCTTTCTCCGCAAAAGTGACCCCAGTATAACTAGGGCTCAAAAACGAATCCAGAGACAAAAAGAACCGAGTATCTCTAAATGAGACACTCGGTTCTTTTTGATTCACTTACGCTTCTGGAACACCACAAATTCGGTATAACCCATCGGACAAAAAAGTGACGATTTCCTCTTTTGGTGTGGATTGTTCCGTGGTCACCCAATGAATCATTAAATTGACGATAGCGCCGGAAATTAAACTAATCACCAAATCAGGACGTGAAGAAGCAACAATTTGCTGTTCAATTGGATCATCGGCATAACGTTGTTCACCCTTTGCATCTGCCAATTTTTCGGTGAGTGTTTGCTCCATTGCGGCAGTCAAAACATAGTACATGTTTTCATGAGAATTAGCCGTCGTTAAGTTGCGAAAAACACGCTGATTATCGTGAGCAAAATCGACAATTTTCTCAATAAACTTTCGACTGGGAATCTGATTGTCAGCATCAATTAAATCTCGTACTGTTCTAAACTCATCCTGTAATAAATCATATTTATCGTGGTAGTAGCGGTAAAAAGTACTGCGGTGATTTTGCGATGTTGCACAGATATCGTTGACACTGATTTGTTCAAACGGTTTCTGTGTGAGCAAAACGCGCATTGCGTCAATTAATTCCTGTCGGGTTTTCTCCTGTCGTGAACTTTCGGCTTTAACTGTCATTGTTTTGAAACTCCTTATTACCCAAGTTGTCTAAATGTTATGTTCCACATGAAACACTCTTTTGACAAAATTTGCAACCTTTAAACAGTCAATCTGCATCAAAATAAGTCGCTATTGCTGCGACGATTCGTTCACTTGCATGGCCATCCCCGTAAGGGTTTTGCGCCATTGCCATCGCATTATATTCCGTTTGATTATTTAATAACTCTGTCATTGCTTGATAAACTTTTGTTTCATCGGTGCCAACCAATTTCAATGTGCCGGCTGCGACCCCTTCTGGCCGCTCAGTAGTGTCACGAAGCACTAAGACCGGCTTTCCCAGCGACGGTGCCTCTTCCTGAACCCCACCGGAGTCGGTCATAATAAATAACGCTTTGGCCGCCAAGTTGTGAAACTCAACAACATCAAGTGGCTGAATCAAGTGAATGTGCTCGTCGTCAGCAAATACTTCACGCGCGGCTTCCTGGACTGCCCGGCTCAGATTAACTGGGTAAACGACGTCCAAATTCGTTCGTTCATCCACCACACGTTTGATTGCGCTAGAGGTCGCGCGCATTGGTTCGCCTTGATTTTCACGGCTGTGCATCGTTAAAATAACAAATTGATGATTAGCTGTGATTTGATCCAAAACTACATGATGAAAATTCTTGGTAACCGTCTCACTAAGGG
>DMZB01000052.1 GCA_003482405.1 Lactobacillus sp.
CTTTTAGTGCAGCATTCATGCCAACTTCAATTAGTTCGTCTGACAATTCAGCATTCACACTAGTCATTGGCGACATCGCCCATAATTGATTCCAATATATAGTAGCCTTTATCCTTTTTGATCACGTCACAGTTGCCAAACGTCGCGGCGATGAGCTTCTTAGCTGAGGGTGCACCCTGCTTTTTTTGAAGCACAACGGTTAGGCGGCCACAGCGATTAAATGATCAAAGGCACCGGCAATCATGCCGTCAACGACTGCCTTGCCAGCACGAACGGGTGGGTTGGTCACAATGGCTGCATACCGGTCTGTGACCGCCTCATATTGATTGGACGTAAAAATCGTCACATTTTTAATTAAATTTTGTTCTGCATTACGTTTGGCCAAACCAAGTGCGCGCTCGTTAACATCGACTGAGTCCACGTGACGTTCTGGCAATGTTTTGGCAATCGACAGACCAATCGGGCCGTAGCCACAGCCCATGTCTAAAATTGAACCTGACGGAATGTCATGTAGATTAACAGCACCGAGTAAAACGCGCGAACCATAGTCAACCGTGCGCTTTGAGAAGACTCCGTTGTCGGTTGTAAACATCATTTCATGGCCTAACAAACGAAAATTCCACGTCGCTTCGTCATGTACAACGTCAGGATTTGGCGTATAATAGTGGTTGTTCATATTTTAAGTAACCTCGTTTCTGGTTTCATCATAATGGAATCAGGGATAAAAGACACGTAAAAAAATAAAAAATTTGTAAACCCTTTGAGAACACCATATCTTGTGGCTGCATTCTAAAAATGCCACAAAATATGGTATTTTTTTGTTGCATTTCATTTCTCAGACACTATACTAAGGTCATCAGCAAAACGGATTTTGAGTTTTACGTATAAGAGAGAGGAAGTGGCCATTATGGCTAAAGTAGTAGTATTTACAAAGGATAATTGTATTCAGTGCAAGATGACGAAGCGTTTTTTGGACGCACACAACGTTAATTTTGAAGAACGTAACATTAATCAACACCCAGAACTTATTGATTACTTAAAGGGTCGCGGCTTTCAAGCAATGCCCGTTGTTGATGCAGATGGCGTCGATGCCGTTTCCGGTTTCCGTCCTGATGTATTAGCAAAGTTAGCCTAAGAATTTAAGCAATTTACACAGCTCAGGCGCACGCAGAGCGTTTGCGTGCGTCTTTTCTTTTCACAAAAACAGGGAGTGACCGGAAAAATGACTTTAAAAGACTTAAAAGACGTAACCTATTACGATCTCAATAATGAAATTAATATTCCTGTTGACGGTCAAATTCCGTTAAATAAGGATAAGGAAGCACTTGCGGCATTTTTGGAACAAAATGTGAAGCCAAACACGATGAAGTTTGCTTCCTTGCGTGAACGCTTCGATTATCTGTTGGACAATAATTACATCGAACGTGAATTTTTTGAACAATATGATTTTGCCTTTGTTGAAAAACTGTACGACTATTTGAAAGCACAGAACTTCCATTTCAAGACGTTTATGGCCGCCTACAAGTTTTACGCACAGTACACACTCCGTACAAACGACAATCAACAATACTTAGAAAACTTCATCGATCGGGTCGCTATGAACGCCCTGTTTTTTGCCGATGGTAATGAACAGCTGGCAATGGACCTTGCCGATGAAATCGTGCACCAACGTTATCAACCCGCGACGCCCAGCTTTTTAAATGCCGGCCGTGCGCGCCGTGGTGAATTGGTTTCCTGTTTCGTCCTTCAGATGACTGATGACATGAACGCCATTGGCCGCGGCATTAACTCAGCTTTGCAGCTGTCACGGATTGGCGGCGGGGTTGGCATCAACCTGTCAAACCTGCGGGAAGCTGGCGCGCCAATCAAGGGGATTGCAAACGCTGCCTCTGGTGTTGTCCCCGTAATGAAGTTACTTGAGGACTCCTTCTCGTACTCTAACCAGTTAGGCCAGCGTCAAGGCGCCGGTGTGGTTTACTTATCGGTTTTCCATCCCGACATCATCGGTTTCCTTGGTGCCAAAAAGGAAGCCGCCGATGAAAAGGTCCGGGTTAAGACCCTGTCCTTGGGTGTAACGGTCCCTGATAAGTTTTATCAACTCGTAGCCGCTGACGAAGATATGTATCTCTTCTCCCCACAAAGTGTAGAAAAAGAATATGGCACGCCCTTCTCTTACGTTGACATCACTAAGGAATACGACAATCTGGTCGCTAACCCTAACATTGCCAAGAAGAAGATTCGTGCCCGCACATTGGAAACAGAAATCAGCAAACTGCAGCAAGAATCCGGCTACCCTTATGTGGTGAACATCGACACGGCTAATTTGCACAACCCGATTGCCGGCAAGATCATCATGAGTAACCTCTGTTCTGAAATTTTGCAGGTCATGACCCCTTCCAAACTGAACAACAAGCAGGAATATGAAGTCATGGGTAAGGATGTCAGCTGTAACCTTGGCTCAACAAACATTGTCAACTTAATGGCATCCCCAAACTTTGGCCACTCCGTTGAAGCAATGGTCCGTGCCCTCACTTACGTTACTGACCACAGTAACATCGACGTGGTTCCAAGTGTGCAATATGGAAACCAGCAGAGTCATGCTATTGGTTTAGGCGCCATGGGGCTGCACGCGTACTTTGCCAAGAACCACATGCATTACGGCGATGAGGATTCCCTGGACTTTACCAAGGTTTACTTCATGTTGCTAAACTACTGGTCATTAAAGGCATCAAACGAAATCGCACGTGAACGCCACGAAACGTTTGCCGGCTTTGACAAGTCTGACTATGCCAATGGCACGTACTTCAACAAGTACGTGACTAAGGACTGGGGTCCAAGCCGCGACAAGGTAGCAGAACAGTTCAAGGGTATGTTTATCCCAACTAAAGATGACTGGGCAGCACTGAAAGCTGATGTTATGAAGGATGGTTTATACCACCAGAACCGAATGGCTATCGCACCAAACGGCTCGATTTCTTACATCAATGACACAACTGCAAGTTTGAACCCAATCGTTAACCGGATCGAGGAACGCCAGGAAAAGAAGATTGGCAAGATCTATTATCCAGCACCATACCTGTCAAATGACACCCTACCATACTATCAATCCGCTTATGACACGGACATGCGTAAGGTCATCGACATTTATGCGACCGCTCAGGAGCATATCGACCAAGGCATGGCATTGACGCTATTCATGCGTTCTACGATGCCAGAAGGCCTGTATGAATGGAAGAATGGCCGCACAGACAAGATGACGACCCGTGACCTGAACATTTTGCGCAACTACGCCTGGAAAAAAGGTTGTAAGTCAGTCTACTACGTCCGTACTTTCACCGACAATAATGGTGAAGTTGGCGCCAACGAATGTGAGAGCTGCAGTATCTAGTAAGTGAGCGTGACCACCCCCGCTTTGAAGGCGAGCAATAACGTGACAGTGTGGATGTGCAGGCGGTCTTTGCTTGTGCATCCACACTGTCGGGTTATGCACAGCCTTTAGGGGTGGGAGCGCGTTATCGCTGTGTCGCATTAATGCAACGATACGTTACCGTAATCTACTAGTAACGTAATTGCGCGTGACAAACTCCCCTTTTCGCACTACGATAATCACATCACCGACCCGCATGTCATCAAGGAGGACAATATGGAAAACGGCAATTATAAAGCCATTAACTGGAACCAAGTTTCCGATGAAATTGATAAAGCAACGTGGGAAAAATTAACTGAACAATTCTGGCTCGATACACGAATCCCTGTCTCAAACGACATGGATGACTGGCGGACCTTAGACGACGACCATAAATGGGTTGTCGGCCACGTGTTCGGTGGTTTGACTCTGCTGGACACCTTGCAGTCACAAGATGGCATGGCGGCATTACGTCGCGACGTGCGTACCCAGCACGAAACAGCCGTTCTAAATAACATTCAGTTCATGGAATCTGTTCACGCCAAGAGTTATTCGACCATCTTCGAAACTTTGAATACACCTGACGAAATTGACGAGATTTTTGACTGGAGTGATTCTGAAGACTTGTTGCAGAACAAGGCCAAACGAATCTACACGTTGTATCACGACGATGAAAATCCGTTGAAGAAAAAGATTTCCAGCGTCTTCCTTGAAACATTCTTGTTCTATTCTGGTTTCTACACGCCACTGTATTACCTAGGTCACAACAAGTTAAACAACGTGGCCGAAATCATCAAACTGATTTTGCGGGATGAATCTGTTCATGGAACATATATTGGCTACAAGTTCCAACTTGGCATGAAAGAACTCACCGATAACGAACAGCAAGCCCTTAAGGACTGGATGTACGACTTCCTTTATTATCTTTACGACAACGAAGAAAAATACACGCATCTGGTCTATGATCGCGTTGGCTGGTCTGATGACGTGCTAAAGTTCATTCGTTACAACGCCAATAAAGCCTTGATGAACTTAGGGCAAGAACCGCTCTTCCCTGATACTGCAGAAGATGTTAACCCAATCGTCATGAATGGGATCTCAACGTCAACGTCCAACCATGACTTCTTTAGTCAAGTTGGGAATGGGTACTTGCTAGGAAATGTTGAAGCCATGAACGACTCGGACTACGACATTGGCGGCAAAAAGAAAGACTAATAAAATTAAACAATAGTTAATTTACGGTCATGTTGCGGAACTTGCAACATGACCGTTATTTTTCTAAAATAAGCGATAAGGACAAGAATGTTGGTTCATTTCATATGATATACTGGACGTATTCGAGCCGGCACTAATCACAGTGATGATAAGGGCTGTGCCCATTTTACAATTAGCCATTATTTCAGGAGCATACATATGAAAAAAGCTATCACCATTACAGCCACATTGTTGGTTGCCTTAACGTTAACAGCTTGCGGAAATACCAGCCACAAGAGTTCAAGTTCCAGTGAAAGCCGTTCTTCACGCAAAACAGACGCTGCTAAACGAAAACAAGAGTCTCTGGAATCAGAAGCAAAAGCAAACTCAGAATCGATCGATAAAGAAAAGGCCTCGGCAAAGAGCAGTTCTAAGGCTGCCAAAAAAGCAGAAGCAAAGGCAGCCAGTGAAGCCGCTGAAAGTGCCTCTGTGGAAGCAGAATCGATTGCCGAGGAACAAGCCAGTTCAGTCGCTGCAGCACAACAGTCGTCAATTACGGCTGCTCAATCCAGTTCAATTGCTGCTGATGCATCTTCTAGGGCTGCTTCCCGACAATCAGCGGCTACTTCAGCGGCAAATCAGTCACTTGCGACCGCTTCAGCTAACCAGGCCGCTGCAACAGCGGCTGCAAACCAATCCAATCAGCAACAAAGCAGTGTGCCTAGTTATTCACAGCGTGGCGCTGGGACAGGTTCATCAAGCAATGGCGCAGGTTCGGCTGGTAATGGATCATCTAACACCACCGGATCCTCTTCATCTTCCAATGCTGGTCAGGGCACAGGCTACTAAACGACAAACATTAATAGTTATAAAACGGGACCGTTTGTGACAATCACAAGCGGTCCCGTTTCGGAGGTATTCAAATGACAAAAATCAATTCTCTCTGTGTATTCTGTGGTTCACTGCCTGGCAATCATCCCGAATATTCGGTGCAGGCTGCCCTGCTAGGTGCGTATTTGGCCGATCAACACATCCGCCTTATTTATGGTGGTTCTTCCGACGGTCTAATGGGTACCGTCGCTAATGCGACCATTGACGCTGGCGGTCAAGTTACCGGTATTATGCCCCGCTTTCTGAAACAGATTAGCACCGAGAGCAATAATTTAACCGACCTTGTTGAAGTGAGCACCATGGACGAGCGCAAAGAGAAAATGTCGGAACTATCCGATGCCTTTATTGTCCTTCCAGGCGGATTTGGCACTTTTGAAGAGCTTGGCACAATGTTGTCTTGGAGCAAAATTGACATTCACACCAAACCAATCGCCCTTTTCAACATTGATCACTTCTATGATTCTCTGTGGCAGTGGTTTGTCGATGCCGCTGAATCTGAATTTTTGCCGTTGAGTGACTTAAAGTTGATGGTCAACGCTAGTTCGATTGAGCAGATATTTGAATACTTTTCTACGTTTAAACATGTGACGGAAATGCCGCACGCCTAATAAAATCCAAGATTTCAAATCAAGTGCCAATAGTGTCTGTGACTATAACGATAACTTAATGTTTTACACCTTCATATTCTTTCAAACTTTCACCATACATGACATTATTGGTCATAATAGCATTGGGCGCGACACCCAAGATGTATTTGGTAACACCATTGTTAAAGAGTGCTTCCGTTTCATCAGTTCCTTCTAGTCTATTTATTTCCGGATGTAAATCATCTATCTCAACATTATGAATTTTGCCCGTTTCAAGACGTTGTGACAAACTTAAATAATCAGCCAAATCAAACGAAAACCATGCCGAATCGCCTAGCACATAAAGCCGCCCCTCTTGATTATTATAAGATAAACACTGAATGTTTGTCGTGTCATGCCCATTCTTGTCTACAAATAAGTTACTAAAAACAATTGGCATAACCTGTAGAGTTAATTTATCGTTCACAATGTGAAGTTGGTAAAGTGTCCTCTCCGTTACATGACCCTTTGTAACACCATTATGAATGTAGATGCTTCCATTGTCATCACAGGCCATTTGAGCACTTTCACTGAATTTAATAGCAAGGTCATTTAACGAATAATCATTTATTATTGATAGATTGTCTGGGCTATAACCAACAATGTGATTGGCCACATCGCCCACCTGAAGCACCAGTATTTGATTATGCTTTTTATCGTAGGCCATTCCTTGACCGTGACCAAAGTCCGCATCAAAATGGCTGAAAATAATATTTCCTTGCTTGAGTGCTTCATCCAATGGTGTTATAGCTAATTTCGTCATATGATTCGGCACATCTGTGATTCCCATAACAGTTTCTATATGCTCCACCACATTTTGTTGGTATTTCACTGTTGTCGGAAGCCGATTCCATTGAGATTTAATAATTGTATACGTCTTATCAGCCAAGTAATGATAATATTGGGATTCCCGTAAAAGGTTTTGATTGCCCATGGACATTAAGTATTTGACTAAATATGCATTCAATCGAATCACATAACCAGAATCTGCTTTCCCAAACTGTTTCTTTGTTGCCGTCAAAAAGAGATTCGAGTTCTTATCAAATTGTGCAGATTGATACGCATCTACTATTGGAAATCTATCACCATTTCTAGCGGTTAACCAATTTAATGATGAATCGAGCATCGGCGTTGGCATTAATAATGCTGTGTGGTATTCATCGCCTAATTGGCTCCCCACGACTACTTTATGTGTGTAATCCGAGGCTAACTGATGGCCTTTCGTGTTTGTATCTGGCGATGCAAAAAGATTCCACAACTGAGCAGGCTGCCCATCTTGTTCATCATCATGCAACAAATTACTCGGCGTTCCTGTAATCCCGTTTAAGGCAGCCGTGGCATCAACTTCGACACTCTTGAAAACATCATCATTATTGCTCATCTTTGTTTCACCTTTCCTTGTGAAATAATTGAATTGAAACCACTTATAGTATTAATTAAAACTACCTTCATAAGATGTTCATCCAGCAAAAAGACCGATTATAATGAATCGGCCTTTTTGCACATAACACCCACTTTAGTTTTTAGAATGTACAATCAGCAACCGTTTGTCTTTCTTACTTGTGGCTCTCTTAGCGTTGACAACCATCGTAATCTGCAACATCGTAAAGATCAGCGAGTTGCGACGACGATAAGCAATGTATTTTGCATGCCAGCTATTAACGTACTTTTCTTTGTAGTTACGCAAACCCTGAAAGCCATAAAAACGATAACCATACTCGTAAATCAGGTGTGCAATCCGTTCTTCAATAAAACTAAATCGCGAAACACCGACATTGGATAATGGAGCCATCCCCATGTTAAAGTCCTCAAAACCAGCTTCAGCATTATGTTGTAGTAGATGAATAAACATAACATCCATTGTCCCCGACGGCGCGTTCTTTCCATAACGCATCAAATCAATGGATGAAATCGACGAATGAGTCGGCATATTGGTTGTAAATGCGAGAATGTGCCCTTCTGCTGAGCGCATGACATAAATAGACGCTTGATCTAAATAATAATCATCAAAAAAGCCTAATGAAAATCCACTTTCGTTTTGACCATCCAGCCACTCTTCAGAAATCGAACGCAACTCTTTTAACGTACTTTCATCAAATGGTGGTTTCAACTCCTCAAATGTGATGCCAACACGATCAAATTTACTCATCAAGTTTCTGTCAGACTTACGTTTCTTACCTTCCATGCTAAAAGATGGCAAGTTAACAAATCCTTCTTCACCGAACTTGAAAAAGTCATAGCCCTTTTCATGTAAACTCATCGTCAGGTCTTCATCAATTTCGTAGAACACGATGGAGTAACCTTCTTTGTCAGCTACGTCCATAAAATCATCGACGGCGGCGTCACGATACTGTTGATCCCCAACTGGCTCGCCCATTACAATCAAACGATCAGCTTTTTTTTGGTACATAAAAAACATTTTGTCTTCACCATCAACAGTATAAAAATACAGCAGTTTATCCCGAAGATAGGCCAGATGACTTACTTCATTACCACCATATGTGTCAATCACGTGTGTCACACGTTTTTCATCAAACGGGACCTTAAAAATTGAAGATTTTCCGTTATGCATGTACCAGTACACAATGCCTAACGCCACAAGCGCAATTGCAATTGCAATAAGTCCGCTCAACCAGACACGTTCTGTTGGAAACAAAGCAGCACGCGGAACGTGGTGCATGCGTTGATAATTTGGTGTGTTGTAGATTCCGACAATGATATACGTGACGAAAATACCAACGAAACTAACACCGTCAAACAGTATTGATCCCCATGAGTATTCAAAATGCTCACGGTAAAATTCTTTATGGGATAACCACAACGAAGCAAGCACAATTAACAGAAAGATACTCATCTTGACAGATGGATCCTTCCACATCGTATTCAATGTGGCCATAATCAAAACAATTGTGGTCGGCCAAAATGCACGTTTGACCCGCGAATTGACGCCACGTGCTAAACCAATCAGTAGGAACCCCATAATGATATTCGTCGCCTGACTGGCGAAGTACACGACATAACCATACAACGCACCGTATGCTTTGTTGTACT
The DNA here is from genome assembly GCA_003482405.1 of Lactobacillus sp. Classification (GTDB taxonomy): domain Bacteria; phylum Bacillota; class Bacilli; order Lactobacillales; family Lactobacillaceae; genus Furfurilactobacillus. The sequence goes on from DMZB01000052.1 coordinate 9,169, forward strand.
C
>DMZB01000132.1 GCA_003482405.1 Lactobacillus sp.
GTCATTGGTGTTATTTTTAATATTATCTGGCTCGGTGGTGGACTATTGTGGACAAAGATCATCGGCCTCTGGTGATATGTAAAAATTAATATGACTGCTCTCTAGGCACACATTTTATAGTCAGATATCATTTACGGTATACTAATCGTTAAGGGGGTTACACTATGACCGAACGTGATTTAAACTACTTTTGCATTCTAGTAGAATCTGGCAGTTACACTGTAACAGCGAAACATTTTCACGTTACTCAACCCGCGATTTCGGCCGCTCTTAAACGATTAGAAAATAAATACGGTACACCTTTATTAACCCAGTCAAATCATCGTGCCCGACTCATCACCACACCCGCCGGTCAAGTACTGTACATTAGAGCGCGAAAGCTAATTAAAGAGTTCAGCCAAGTCGCCGTGGAGGTCAAACACGCAGAGGACCAGCAAGTGAGACTTGGCTTTTCACATGTTGCCGGTGGTATTTGGTTGCCCAAAGTCATCGAAACCTTTCATCGACATCAGTTATTGGCATTACTTGAGACTGAGGTAACCATTTCTGAAAATCTACTGGAAAAACTACGAGAGCACAAGTTGGATGCTGCAATCTTTTCTTCTTTACAACCTATGAAATCAGAAGATTTGCAAGTCTTTCAACTAGAGACTCATCCGCTGTGTGTTCTAGCTAATGTGCGACATCCGTTAAGTCATTTGAACATGATTGCAGCTGACGATTTAACTCGAGTCCCAATCATCGCCCGAATGCGTCATTCTTTACCCCGCAACGCCTTAGAAAAATATTGTCGTCATAGCAATGTTCGTCCAGAAATTATTTATGAGGCAGAATCCAATCAATTGGTCGAAAAATTGGTTGCACGTGATTTGGGTGTGGGATTTGTTATTGAAGGTTCTGTATCTTTGAGCAGCAATGTTGTCCAAATTCCGCTCAAATCAAGTGAATCAATTGACTGTTTCATGCAAATGGCAGTCCGAAAGTCCTTTTTACCAAACAAACAACAGTCACAGTGTATCGAACTTCTAAAAACAATTAAAACGCCGGCCTAGTACCACATTAGGTGGCAAAGCCAAAAGGTAGTATTATGCGAACAGATCGCATAATACTACCTTTTTTGTCTATCTATTATTTCATTTGGCGTTTTGAGCATCTTCTATCAAAACTTTGTCCAGTGCATTTTTCAAAGCTTGCTTCATCGTCTCAAGCTCATCAGGTGTTGGCCGATTGTCGTCGCTAAACATAACATTACGGTCCAACCACCACACTGGTCCCGGATTAGGCGTGTCCCCATCACGTCGCGGAAACAAGTGCCAGTGAACGTGCGTGTCGCCATTTCCCAACAGTTCATAATTCATTTTTTCAGCATGAAATGCATTGTAGACTGCTTCTGCAGCCAAACTCATTTCATGTAAAAACTGTTCTTTAAAATCTCGCGGCAAAAAGTGCAGTTCAGTTTCGTGTTGTTTACACAAGAACAGGGTATAGCCCCTAAAATGCTGGTTATCGCCTATGACAACATACCCCGTCGACAATTCGGCCACAAAATATGGGTTTTCCCCATCCTTAATCAATTGAATTCGTCTGCAAATCTCGCAATTATCGTTCATTTAGTCATCTACTCTCAGAAAAGTCGATTCTCCCCCACGAGATCCGCTGTTTTTGTCCTGTTTACTTCCTAGTAATTAATCTAGCATAACGCCCTTACGATTGCTTTGATATATTCAATGTCTTATGAACTTATTAAAAAAGCAGTAGGTTAGCTTCAAAATATGAAGCTAACCTACTGCCAAGTAATACTACATTTAATTAGAATTTTTCCCAAGGCGCTGCCGCATTAGCAAACGTCTCCGCCGGTGTTGCTTCAGTGGAGATACCAGCGATTGGCTTAAAGACAACATTCAGGAAATCCCACAGTGGTGCTGGTACGTTGAGGTCGTCAATATCATTTGGTGAAATGACGTAACGAATCGTCTTCTCATCATTGGCAATTACTTTTTGAACCCATTTAGGTTCGCGAATCAGTTCACGACCAATGGCGGCAAATTCAATTCCTGCGTCCATCACTTTTTCAGCATCAGCTGGTGTTTCAACCCCACCAACACCAATCAGTGGTAAACGCCCGGCAAGAACCCGCTGAATTTGTGGCAAGATTGGTTCTGTTGAACTCTTGTCATTCAGGGATGTACGCCAAACGTTACCCATTGATACGTGCAAATAATCCAACGTTGAATCAGCTAATTTATCAACAAATGCCAACGTGTCTTCTAACCGAATTCCGGGTGTTTCAATTTCTTCAGGGCTGATACGATATCCAACAATAAAGTCCTTTGATGCGTACTGCCCAGCCGCTTCACGAACCTGATCAATAACAGCCAGTGGAAAACGCATCCGGTTATCCAACGAACCACCCCATTGATCATCACGTTGATTCGAGTTAGGTGAGAAAAATTGTTGAATCAAATAGGTGTTGGCGCCATGAATTTCCACACCGTCAAACCCAGCCTGAGCAGCACGTCGCGTCGCCTCACCAAAAGCCTTAATTTCATCCAATACTTCCGCGCCGGTCAATGCCCGTGGAGTCTCAAGACCTGGCCGTTCTGCTCGAATCGCGGATGCACTGACTGGTTGTTCACCTTTAAGGATTTTTGAAGTACTCATGCGACCAGCATCAAAGATTTGTAAAATCGCTTTTGTACCATTGCTTTTCATCGCTTGTGCTAACTTCGATAGGCCAGGGATCATGCTGTCACTGGCAACACTCAAGTTGCCATCAAAGCCTTTGCCCAGTGGTGAAACGTACGCACAAGCTGTTAATTCGATCCCAACGCCGCCAGAACGCATGCCATAGTAATCAATTTGGTCCTTCGTAATTGCACCACTCTCATAGGCACTCATTTCGGTCATTGGTGCCATGACAATTCTGTTTTTGATAACCGTGCCGTTGTTCAAAGTGAAAGGTTCGAGAAATTTATATTCAGTCATTTTAATTATCCTTTCCGATTTTAAAGTTCGCTTTTGATGTCAATTACTGCGCGACCCTGAATTTTACCGGCGTGCATCTCATCAACAATTTTATTAATATCTTTCATTCGACGTAAGCGTGTCATTGATGTGACCTTGCCTTCTGCGGCATATTCAAATGCCTCTGCCAAATCGTGACGTGTGCCTGTCAAAGTGCCCTTTACACGCGTACCATCAACAATCATTTTTGCAATGCTCATTTGCATGTTACCGGCAGCCATTCCAACCGCAACCACGGTGCCATGTGCCTTAATTACGTTTGCCGCTTGATCAAAGACAGTCGCTGCAGGGGCAGTTACAATCGCAGCAGAAACGCCTGCTGTAACATGCTCGTGCACGAATTTTGGAGAATCATTATTGCTGGCATTGAATGTTAGGTCGGCACCCATTGACTTAGCTAACGTTAACTTTTCATCGTTGATGTCAATGACAATTGTTTTCAAATTAAACACATTTTTAGCAAACTGAAGTGCCAAATTGCCCAAGCCACCGGCTCCGTATATTACAACCCAATCACCCGGCTTGGTGTCAGCTTCTTTCAGTGCTTTGTACGAAGTTACCCCCGCACATGTGATCGAAGTCGCCTTCACTGGGTCAAGACCAGCGGGAACAGGCACTGCCCAATCTGCTTTTACAATACATTGTTGGGCCATCGCACCATCAACATCGAATCCTGATTCATGGCGGTTACGACAGAGGTTCTCTAATCCTTGTTCACAGTATTCACAGTGACCACAACCAGCATATAGCCAAGCGACTGACACTCGATCTCCTGGTTTAACTGAAGTTACATCCGGTGCCACCTCACGAACAATACCGACACCTTCATGACCAGTAATTCGACCTGGATGTTCTCCTTGCGCACCTGACGCAATTAACAGATCTGTGTGACAAACACCACAGTATTCCATATCAACTAATGCTTCGCCAGCTTGAATTGGTCTTAACGTGACATTCGAAATATTGAAATAACCGTCAGCTGGATTCTTTATCGTAACTGCTTTCATCGTCTTAGCTCCTTCGTTCAAAGTGTTAATCATTTTTACAATAAAAGCATAGGTTCGAATTCGATGTATGTCAATTTAATTAGTGAAAAATTTCGCAATTCACAAACAGAAAACGCTTTCTTTATTTTTCTTAATAACATTTTCTTTCCTATTATATTGCAGCTTCCGGCGTATTAATATTAGGGTAACAAAAAAGAATGGAAATTCACAATCTTTAACAATTGAGAATTCACATTCTAGTTCAATCTGTTAACTTTATTTTCATTACTTATAGTTCCACCCTCTACAGGAAAGAACCCATGCGTATCAGTGATCGCCGATTGAAACTCATCAAGAAAACTAAAAAAACCTTGGATTCGCGACAGACCGACTTGACCAATCCACTTATCAACGTTTTCCAATTCATGGCTAGTGATGTTCGTTTCTATTTCTTGCCCCTTTGGCGTCAGCGCCCAATTTTTCCGACGCTGATCATGCTTGGATACCACAAATTCAATCAGGCCTTTTTCTTGAAGGCCGTTCAATAATCTAGTCATCGCCGGTTTGCTAACTTGATGTCGATTTGCTAGGTCAATACTCGATAAATTCGTGGCAGTAGTTTTAATATCGTGAATGATTAAATATTCGTCAAAAGTAATCCCATACTTCTTTTTAGGGGCGTTCGCATACGTCCTCAGAAATTTTCTTTGAAATAAATAAGCACGCTGAAACTCCTCCATTACAATATCGTTGCTCACAATCCGATCATTGTGTTCACTCATTCAAGCCATCCTCCTATTTGTTATTGCATAAACTGCTTCAATTATAATCTAGATTCGCTCTTAAAGGCTGTTTGTATAACGCTTTTAGAAGACCTGTTTTACCCTTATCAGGACAGATATATACCTTTAGAGTAATAACGAGAAAAATGGACATTTTTTGTCTTAATCTGTAGCACTTTTCATTCATGAGACCATAAACCCTGTGTTAAAGACATTTTCCTTTTGGATATCTTCTAAAAAGGTATTTCATCGTGCTATTGATAAAGATTAAAAAGATGGTTTCCTCCGTCACGTTTCCTAGATTGCGTCCAGAAAACAACTGACGGAGAAAACCATTTTTTAAATTCATACCTGTTACAGTTCAATCATTGTGCCAGCGTTCAGCGCATACAGTATTTTATGAGTTACTGGTAGCCCAGTCATATTTTCTAGTGCCGCCGCATACAAGTTGAGTTGTCCACGGTAACGTTCGGTTAGTGCATGTAACTCAGCTTCACGATGTGCTTGATCAATATAATCTGTTTTATAATCAAACACCGTTACTTCCCTATCCTGAATGTAGTATCCATCAATAATTCCGTGAATCAAAACTTGCTCAGCTTGTGAGATATCTGCTGGTTTGTGTACACCTTGATAAAGTTTGTAAGCCGGCATTAGCAGTGAAAATGCGGCTTCTCGATGTACATCTGCGGCGTGCAAAATCACAGCTTGACCTAAAGTACTGGCAAAGAAGGTTTCAATCTGGGTTAGATTAATCTTCAATGCAACCGCATCTGTAATAACATGGTCGCTCACTAACTGATTTACCAGGCTTTGCAAACTTTCGACGGTTGGTTGACCATGGGTTAAATCAACTTCTTGTAGGACCAAATGAGTTGCCGTCCCAATTTCTGTCGGTTTAGGTGCAGTCACCGTTTGCATAAACTTCGGCTTGCGCAAATCCGTATTAGACACCCGTGACTTGGCCTTCTCCTGCTCATCTAGCTCTAACGTTCCGAGTTGATTTTGATCAGGCTCTTCAAATAACCGTTTTAATTCAGAAACAGACTGATAAGCTGTTGTCTTAGTTGCGCCCTCATTTGCATACGAAAAGGACAATACTTGTTCCAAGGCGTCAACGTTGAGATCACCGAATTTAGTTGTTTTAGCCGTTTCACGAAGATCATCAAGATAAGTCTGCTGTGTCTCTGCGGCAACTTGAAGAATTCCCTCTTGCTCTAAATCTGTTCGAGTCTTAAAGGTTAAATTGAAGCTGTCCAAACGCGTGTTATTCACCTCATCTGAAGACAGTGGTGCAACAAATTCTTCGACGCCCAGCTGTTTAGCAACTGACGGTACTCGGAGCAACGACATACCAATCCAATCCATGAAATTCTTTGTTTCGCTACGCAGTGTTGTGTTTAATGTCAACGATTGATTGTTTGCTGCCTTTTGCCAATGCTTTAACAGTTCGTCTTGATCCTTGTAAGTCCCTACCACAAACAAACGCTGTTGTGCACGGGTTAACGCAACGTAAAGAACTCGCATTTCTTCAGATAGCGTCTTTTTGGTCGATTCACTAGCGACTAACTTTTTCTGTAGTGTATCCACTTTCAGATGACGTTTTTGATCGTACCATGTAATGCCGATACCGAGATGATCATCTAAAACAACTGCACTACGTTGATCAGATAAATTAAACCCATGGGAAGCATCCATCACAAATACGACTGGGAATTCCAGCCCTTTGCTCCCATGAATAGTCATGACAGAAACAGCGTCATCATTAGTGGCAATGGCCACTTCAGCGAGGTCTTTGTCGCGTTTTTGCATTTCACTAATGAAGTGGACAAACTGAAAAACACCCTTAAAACTACTGTTCTCGTAATCTGCCGCCCGTGCATACAACGCATGCAGGTTATTGGCACGCTGCTGACCGCCAGGCATTCCGGCAACATAATCGAGGAAACCTGTATCTTCATAAATTGCCCAAATTAGCGTCACCAACTGATTTTGTCGCGCGATATCTCTGAATCGATCCATTTGCGTCAAAAAGCGTTGCAGACGTTCATGAACATGTTGACCAAAATCACCGATTTTATCAGGTTCATCTTGCACACGTCGCTCAAAGTCGAGTATCGCTTGATAATAATCACTCGTTTTATTTTGAATGCGCAGATAAGCGAGCTCATTCTCATTTAAGCCAACAATCGGCGACCTTAAAACGGCTACTAGTGGAATATCTTGATATGGATTATCAATTATTTGTAGAAGTGCCATCATTATTTGAATTTCGGTCGTTTGGAAATAATTCGCTGTATCACGAACCTCAAGCGGCACGCCGAGCTTTGCAAACTGTTCCTGCAACAACAAATTATTGTTGCGTGTTGGCACTAACAATGCCACATCACCGTATGTCATATCGCGATTGACACCATTTTTGCGATCAAATATCTGCTCATGATTAGTCACCATTTCACGGATTTTAGCCGCCACCATAACAATCTGGCCTTCTGCGCGATCACTAATAGCTAAGTCATCGTTCACGTCCTCGCTATCGTCATCGGTGTCTACCGTATCATCTTCAGTCCCGCTTTCGTAAATCATCACTTGTGTCTTAGGCACATCTTTTTCGGGATAATCTTTGGGACCATACTGTAGCTCCGCATCCCCTGCATAGTCCATTTCACCTAAGGAGACATCCATCAATTGTGAAAATATCAGGTTCGTAAACGCATCAACATTTTTCATGGATCGAAAATTATCGGCCAGAATAATTCGTTCACCAGCGCTAGCCTGCTTTTCAGAAATCTGCTCCTGATTGTCAAACGTATTGTATTTGTGTAAAAACAATGTCGGATCTGCTAAACGAAAACGATAAATGGACTGTTTCATATCGCCAACCATAAACATATTGCCATGTCCGGGCGTCTGATCGGCAACTGATTGCAAAATGGACTCTTGCAATTCATTGATATCCTGATACTCATCCACGAGAATTTCGTGATACTTTGCAGTCACATCCTGGTGCACACCGTCATCTTGCAGAATTTGATAGGCGAAATGTTCCAAGTCACCAAAATCAACCAGGTGTCGCTGTCTTTTCGCACTTGCAAAAGCCCTCATAAACTGTTGAACCACATCCGCAAGTCGACTAACTAAGTCGGCTGCATGTGCGTTCACTTCACGTAAATCAGCCTCGTTAAGAACAAAATAACGATCAATCAGTTGGTCCAAACGTTTTTTTAATCCGCTACGTAACTCTTTTAACTGATTGTGAACCCGTTGATCATCGTCTTCTAATTTCCGTAAACCAGGTGCTCGACCAGTATCAACTGTTGCCAAAACATCACGCAATTGATTCCAATCCGTATCTTTCAAAGTCATGTTTAATTGATCAAAACGCTCAGTCAGTGGTGTCAGTACCTTCTGCCACTTAGCAATGTACTCATCGCTAGAAAACCCGTTCACAATATTATTAGCCGTTTTGATGTCTGACTGACACTGTTGAATGGTGTCGGCAACATCCGGCTTAATATACCGTTGAACAAGTTTGCTTTTCCACAGATTTTGTTTGGGCAATTGATACTGATCACTCAGACCCTTGAGCCAGCTTTCTGGATCTGCCTTGGCTGTAGCAAACGTTGCTAACCGGAAAACAAGGTCCTGAAGACCATTATCATCACGATCATTGGAGAAATTCCGAGTCAATGTTGCAAACATTCCGTCTTCATCGTTTGCGTACAGTGTTTCACGAAGGTCGCTCCACACGTCTTCTTTCAGCAATTGGGCCTCTGTCTCATCCGCCAGTTGCCGAAAAACAGGATCTAGCTCAATCACATAATAATATTTTTGAACTAACCGCAAACAAAAGGCATCTAAAGTACTTATATCAGCGCTGCTCAGTAAATTTAATTGATGCAATAACTGACGTCGACGTCGGCTGCTCGTCTCATCGTCGCCTTCACTGTCGTTTATCGCGCCACGCAAAGTAGCTTGAATACGGTCCCGCATTTCCTTAGCAGCCGCATTTGTGAACGTCACCACCAACAGATTGGTGATGTCCGTTTCATTAGTTTCGTCTAGTAATTTCCCAATAACACGTTCTACTAACACTCGGGTTTTGCCCGAACCAGCAGAAGCTGACACAAGCACGTTATGACCTGCATGATGAATCGCAGCATTCTGTGCTGGCGTGAAGTTCAAATTAGTTGTCGCCATTTTCATCAGCCTCCTGTTGTTTGGGATTTACCCGTTGTAATACATCCGCCGGTGACAGCTTATCCAGCACATGGTAACGATTTTCCGGAAGCATCGCATCAAATCGCATGACTGAAGTATATGGCGAATACTGTAAACCAGTCTGTTTGCGCGCATTTTGAAACGGATTTAGCTTAGTCGATCCAGCGAAAATCTGATTGCCGGCATTAACAATCAGCTGTTCTTCATACTTTAATAGATCATCTAATTGATTAGCAGTGATGACTGTCTTGGCAGTTCCAGACAGCGTTTGATCCTTTTTAAGTGCCAATGGATAAACGCGTGAATTACCGCCGTCAACAATGGCACTATCTAAATTGGTTAGAATTACCGGGTCAGCCACCAGAACACCCTGATATTTGTGTGCTGATAAAAGTGCATCACTAATGGCCGAAAGATCATTTAAATCTAAGCGCTTGCCCTTACCCAGTTTATTCAGTGAAATCCCAGCACTCTGAATATGCAGATATAATGCGCCTGCCAGTGAGTTCAGCTGATTGGGGCTGACCGAATCAGCATCTTGACGTAAAGCATCCAAATATGTCAGCATCTGCATCGATAACCCGTAATAGGCCTGTTCAAAATCGAAGGTCCGCCGCCCAGACTTATAGTCCACAACGCTTAAATACTCTTGGTTAGCCACCTTCATACCATCAACACGATCAATTTTTCCACGCACATTGATATGCCGGTCACCTTTCAGTGCGAAGGATAACGCTGGCATTCCTTGGTCCGCACCAACATGACCAAATAACACTTCAGTTGCTAGTGTCCGCATTGGTGTCACACGCTGCTGTTGTGCAATGATCGTTGCCATTCGCTTGATTGTTTCAATGAGTTGATTGCGGACGTAACCCATTCTGTGTGAGCTGTTCAAAATTGCAAACTGTGGTTGATCATTGACGTTCGGGATAACTTCATCAACAAGATTATTGATGGCGTCCTCACTCAATTGACTCAAATCCAGTTGACGACTCACAACTAACTTCATGAGTTGATCCAGTGCCATGTGGAAATATTCACCTGTACTAGCTGCCGAAAGTTCAAACTCATCACGTTCGTTTAATCGCAAACCAAATTTCAAAAAGTACTCATACTGGTTTTTGTAAAAGGTTTCTAACTGGGAAATCGATGTATTCAACTGATCGCCATACAAGCCTTTAACAATATCGGGACGCAAAGGTTGCGGCGTATTACGGTAATCAATCCCAGCCAATAACTGATCTGTCAGTGTTTTAACTGATGACAATTTTAGCCATCGATAAACAAAGACCCATGGTTTAGGCAATGGCAATCGTTCATTTTTAGCTTGATAGCTCACTTTAACCAAGTTTGTTAATGCAAAGCGTGGTGAACCAATGAATGGCTGTAGTGCGGCTGGTTGCTGTGTTGTGATTGCGGGTACTGTTGCAAAATCAATAACCGATAACCGAAAGTGATTCACAATATTCGTCACGTAACGTGAAGGCTGTAGCCCACTTTCATCAGTCCCACCTTGTGGGTATGATAAGACAAGTCGCTGGCAACCGGTCAAAAAGCCCATGTAGTTGATGTATGGATCAAACGTCATTCGCGTACCGGCGCTCAAGGTCAAAAACTGATTTTCAGCCAAATGTGGTGCCAATTGATCTCGATCGCTGTCCGTTAAAATACTACTTTCAGTAACCTGATCTGGCATGACATCATCGGTTGCACCAATAAGAAACACAATCTGATAGTCATTGAGTTGTACGATTCCAGTTTCGGAAATTGTGACCTGATCTAATGTTGCAGGAATTTGGGTATAGTTCGCACCTTCAAACCCGTTTAGCAATAAGGCAGAAAATTCTTCTACATCAAAATTGGGTTCATCTCCCAATAAACTAACGTACTCATCTAAAATTCCTGTAAACGTGTTCCAAGCCTGCTCGTTTCTACTTGCACGGGCCAGATTACCATTGTTCGTCGCTGTGATACGCCATGAATTTAGGCAGTCGATCACACCATTATCATCTAAAAATTGATACAACACCTTGGCTGCCTCAGTGCCAGTGGCAGCATTTTCCAAGTGTTTAAACAATGGTGGTAGCACTTTGGCGATAAAATGATGAATGACGTTAATTTGGCGTTGAACTTCCTGATCTGCTTCCGTTAATGTTTCATCATCGACATGTTGCATTCGCCAATACGTCCAGTCGTCTTTTTCAATCCATCTGAATCCTTCAATGCCAGTCTTTAAGACCCAATTTTCTGTTAGTGAGACGGCCTGGCGAAATTCACCAATTGCCATTCTCTTATCCCCGTCACGCGGAATCATGAGTTCAGTTTTTAACAACCGCATCACATCTTGGTAACGATAATAATGTGCACGAACATCAAATAGTGCGCTAATTAACTCAATCAGCGGATGTTTATCCATCGGCTTATCAGAATCATCAAAATAAGGAATTTCCATCTGATTGAAAACTGGACCGACAATATTTTCGTATGGGGCTAAGTGACGACTCAACACCAAAAAATCCCGGTAGTGGTAACGCTCAGGCTGCTGAGCAACTAACGTGCGAATTTGCCGAGCAACTTGGTTTAGCTCATCTAGACGACTTTCAGTTGTGAAAACTTGGAGGTTTGTTTGAGGCGTTAGCTCAACAGTCGGCAGGCGTTTAGCAGGTACGCTAGCGACCCAGTAATCATCTAACTGCGCTAACTCATCAGTTACCCGCAGTTGATTGGCATATGTATCGCCTCTAATCGGTATGTGATTTTCGTGAGCTAACTGGGTCATTTTTAAATAGGTCAAACTTGGCTCATAGAACAAATCACCTAACTCCGGTGCTTTTTTAGGTGCCCGATTCATGATTAACGAAACCGTCACAGAATCCGCCTTAGTCATCATCACGGTGAGTAGTTGCTGCTCCTGAGCAGAAAAAGTTGCATAGCCTTCTAAGTAAATGTGAGCATTCGTTAAGGCATCGTTGTGTGCCAAAAAATCAGTCAACTGGCTAACTAAATCTGCATTATCCACGTAGTTACCAGTCAGTGTTTCTGTATATGCCTGATAAACGATTGCTAAATCATGAAGTTTACCACCTAAATCTGCTTGCTCAGTCGTCGGTAAATTACCGGCAATATGTTGCAAGTCTTCAGCGGTAACCTGTCCAATCTTCAGTTCAGAAAATTGGCGAACAAGTTGGTTAATAAATCCAGTTTGATTCAGTTCACCAGCAAAAACGGTCATCTCGGCCTGATGGTCAGCAATGATGTGATAAATCAACATACTTAGGCCCGCATTCGATAGCCGTGGCAGCTGGTAGGTGGGGGTATTCTTCATAAAGTACCACGCTAAACGAGTAAACGAAAAAACCTGTAGCTGTCCGTTAGCATACAATGTTTGATTGCCATCAGTCATGGCCTGTTTTAGCGCATTTAAAACACCAACTTCGGCATTGAACTTGATGTGGTT
>DMZB01000056.1 GCA_003482405.1 Lactobacillus sp.
CCGTCGCCGCCATTATTACCCGTTCCCGCGACCACTAGAACGCGGTTCAAATCAAAATTGGTACTATTCACGATTTGGTTTGCGACGGCCAGGGCGGCACGCTCCATTAAAACCATTGAGGGCACACCGATTTGATTCATCGTGTAGGCGTCAAATGCCTGTGATTGTGCTGCTGTGATATAAGTTGTTGCCATAATTAATTGCACTTCTTTCTGGTGTTTTCACAAAACACCGAAATTATTGCTGTTTAAAGATTTGAGCGATTGTCGCATCGGCAGTCCGTAATAGATTGTCATTGACACCAGGCCGCGGACTGGCGGTGGTGAACCAGTGCCGTCCCTCAGTTGGCACGCCCCAGAAATACAGGCCTGTTACAGTATGGCCGCTACGATTGATCAATTCATTTGTGGTCATATTAACGTCGATACCACCTGGCTCAAATGCCGTGCCATCTTCCATGGTAATGGTTTGCGCGCGGGCAATCCCTGTCTCCAATAAATTCTGCAGCAATGGGTTTCGGGAATGACTCGCTGTGACCGCTGGCAAACGCGCTTCGATGAGGCATTTGGCCTCGTAACGTTTGTCCGGCACAACCTTAGACCAAGTGGCAAATTGATGACTTTCCAGATCCGGTTCAACGACCATGCTTGGGCCTAAGACGGTGACGATACCAGCATTGATTAGGGCGCGTAGTTCCGCGATGCGGCTCTCTGGCGGACCGACGGACAAATACGAGTTTTCATTGTTAAACTGACCCAGAAAGACGTTGCGGTAGTCTTCTGCACGAAGCAGTTGGTTGTCAACGACTCGGCGCACCACGTCACGCAGGTCACGGAACATTTCTAGGGCAGATGTCAGTGGGCCCGTTTTGGTTCCGGCAAGGGCTGCTTCGACGTCCGTTTGCAAATATTCGGCCATGATTTCGGGTTGATCACTGTCAGCGACGAATTCGCTAGGATTGACTAACTGGTCCCAATTGAGATAATCACTTTCAATGATGGGTGATCGAAAGACAACGGCGGACGGTTGCGGGGATGCGACAAAGGCCTTGAGGAATTCATCAGCGTTAATCTGCGGGTATTTGAGCGCGAGCAAACGGTCATAGTAGACATATTCGGCTTCGTGGTGAAACTGTTCGATGAACCGCGCCCCAGTCAAGGAACCCGTGGCTTGGTAGTGGTCGAACCAATCTGCCGTGAGAAAGTGGGGGTGATCGAGTTCACCATAGCCTTTTTGATTATGACCCTTGGCACGTAACGGAAAGCCACGACGGGAGCCGGCAACAATGTGTGGTTCGATACCAGACGGATGGTAGGTCAGTTTGTTACCTTCCGCAGTGAAATGACCACCACGGCCCTGTGTCAACATGGTCACAGCATCAAAGAAACTGAGCCCAAGGCCACGTAAAATCACTGTTTCGCCGGCTTTAACGGTGTGAAAATCGTATTCTTGTGGTTGGGTAGGTGTCGTGTAATTCAGATCGTTTTCGTCCTCAAAATCCAGCAGTTGTTGTTGCTCGGATGTCAGGTCATTTTCGTAGTGACCAAGTGCCATGATGATGTTATCGGTTTGAAACCGTTGTGAGTTTGTTTTTAGCAAATAACGATTCGTTTCGTCAATGTGGCGCAATGAGCTGACTTGTTCTTTGACAACTGAAAGTGTCATGGATGCTGGCAAACGGTCTTGTAAATACTGATAAAACCACAACTGGTAGGCACCAAACAAACTTCTGGAGGCGTACCCGTTGTGAAACAGAGCGGCAGCTTCGCTTAATAGGGCTGCTCGATTGGCGACACTGTGGCCGAAGAGAAACTTAGGCGCCTGTTTATGCGCCCACTCAAATAAGTTTGGTCCTGTTACAATTGGGCCGTCCATCTGGACTGAGTCGTCCGTGAATAGCGTAATGTAATCTGGATTGGTGTTCATCAGGAGCTCGTGGGGCTGATCAATCTGCCAGACACGACCGCCAATGCCAAACGGATCGACGAGGGTGAGATTGAGTTGATCAAAACTTGTCGTTTGGCGTTGCCATTCAATGAGCCGTTCTGTGGCAACCAAGCCCCGAGGACCGGCACCGATTAAAACAATGTCCATGTATCTGCCTCCATCAACGTTAATAGAATCGTTTTCATGATATTTAGTCGCATATTCAGTATATTTCTTTGACCGAAAATCTGCATGGATTTGTGATTAAGTGACGTCAGTTTCGGCGGCTTTTGATGTCAGTCACGCTTTAACACCCAATTTCAACTTTACAGTGAATTCTCAGGATAAAACATGTGCGTTTTCGCATTATTTAGTATACACTGTGTATACACGAGAAAGGGGTGTTAAGCATGAAAGTGAAAACACGACTAGTTGGTCATTCAAAAACACTAACAATACCTAAAGAGTATAGCGTACCCGTTGGAACAGAATTTGATGTCTCCCAAAATGCTGACGGATCCCTACTGTTCAAGCCAGCAGATCGTAACCCATTTGAAGGAGATTGGTATCATAAGGACTTAAGACAAACTGACATTACTCTAGGTTCGGAGGTACTCGACAGTGAGTGGGCTCAATAAAACATATTTACCGCATAAGGGTGATATTGTTTTACTAAATTTTGATCCCAGTGTCGGTCATGAAATTCGAAAATACCGTCCAGCCGTTGTGTTGAGTACAAGTCGGTATAGCCAATTAACACAGCTATGCTTAGTTGCGCCAATAACGGATGCTGATCATAATCACTTAGTTGGGGATGGTTTATTGATTAAAATAAATTCAAAAAAAGTAGATGGATTTGTCAATCCTTTGCAGATGCATACCTTTGATTATAAATTGCGTCATTTGCAATTTGTCGGAAAGTTGAGTCCAGTGACTTTGGACAGAGTCTTGAAAACAGTGTATTGGATAATTAACGCCAGAGAAGAATAAGTCAATATAAGAAAAAGGGTCGCAGTTGCGATCCTTTTTCAGTGTTCTCATAAATTTTAGTCTTTAAACGTTTTTACTTCGTCGATGAACCACTTGTTAAAGGCGGCTGCGTCAACGTCAACGCAGACACTGGCGTTGGTCTTGCCATCGTGGTAAGCGGCACGGACATCGGCCACTGTTTCACCGTTTGCTGGGCCGTCAGTGATAACGTCGATCCAGTAGTCCTTAGTAACGTAAGCTTCTGGGTGAAGCAGGTAGAAAATGGTGTTGGCATCGTGAACCGCAGTCCCGTTTTCGTTGTGATCGAAGTCATGACTGATGATTTCGTGCAACATGTGACCGGCACGGCCAAACTTGTCGATTGTTTCCAAAGTTTCGTCGGTGATGAGGGCTTTCATAGTAACGTCCAAACCAACCATGACGATCGGCACACCAGACTTGTACATGATTTCAGCAGCATGTGGGTCAGTGAATACGTTGAATTCAGCGGCACTGGTCATATTTCCGTGACCTAATGAACCACCCATAGCGATAATCTTTTCGATGTGGTCCTTAACTTCTGGGTATTCAGTGAACAGCAACGCAATGTTGGTGTATGAACCCGTTGGCACAAGGATGATCTTTTCGTCGCTAGCCATGATGGCTTCGTGCAAGGCTTCAACGGCCGTCTTGTCGATGGCTTTGTCCGTTGGTTCAGGGAAGTCGTAACCGGCCATCCCTGAAGCACCGTGAATCCGGGCCGCGTCTTCAAACTGCTTGATCAGTGGATTCTTGGCGCCACCAGCGACAGGAACGTGTTTGCCATAGAAGTTGTCGATGGTCAGTGCGTTCTTCGTGGTTTTATCAACCGTAACATTACCGGCCACAGCTGTAATGAGTTGTAAGTCGATTTGTGGGTCGTTCAAAGCCATTGACAAAGCGGCTGCGTCATCAATACCTGGGTCAGTGTCCATAATTACTTTGTAAGTCATAATATGATTCCTCCAGTATAGTCTTCCGTGGCGTAACGCTCACTGACGCTACCGACGGTTCTCTTTAATCATACTAAAAAATGAGTAGAAAAGAAAACGCTTTCGTAAATTCTGAACATTTTCTAATGATTGGTGACGTTTGCTGAACAAATGTGTCGATTAAGTTGCACACTATTAAGCGGGTAAAGTCTGGTTGGGAGTACAAGGAAGGCTGAAAAAACGGTATACTGGTAAGGCAAACAGAAAACTTTAGGAGGCGGCAACTATCGAACGCATATTACCAATGAAAAATGGCCAAAACTTCCGTGACTTAGGTGGCTATCAAACAAAAGATGGACGCACTACGGCATGGCAACGTGTTATCCGATCAGCCAAGTTAAACAAGTTGGATGCTTCGGACCTTAAGCTCTTGTCAGATTACGGTGTTCATACCATTCTCGATTTTCGAACGAATAAAGAATTGTTGAGTGCACCGGATCGTGTTCCAGGTGGTGCAAAAGACTATCACACACCGATTTTGGCCGTTGATGACACGCGCAGTTCCGCCTCTCGTGATGAATTGCGTGAAGATTTAAGCGAGCCAGGTTATGGTTATCGTCAAATGGTTCAAACTTATCATGAAATGATTGCAGACGATTTTTCTCAGAATGCCTACAAACAGTTTTTTGATTATTTATTAGCTAATCAAAGTGGCGCAGTGTTATTTCACTGTACCGCCGGAAAAGACCGTACAGGCCTCGGTGCAATCATGCTGTTATCCGCGTTAGATGTGCCGCAGAAAACGATTCTAGAAGATTACATGCTCACAAAAAAAGCTTCCAAAGCCATGTTGGCCGAAAACCAACAACGTTTGGAAGATGAACATGCTTCTCAGGCCGTCAAGGATAACGTTACTGCCTTGTGGACGGTCAACGAGGACTATTTCAAAGGCGCTATGGATGAAGTTAAAAAACAATCCGGTGATATGAAACATTATTTGAACGATAAGATTGGATTAACACCGGACAAGATTGAAATGTTGAAACAGTTGTATTTGGAATAGAATGTGGCGATGCTAACTACTTAGACAGGGCTGCTATAAAACGTAAAGTTGATGTGGCTGGTGTTTTGACGGCAGTACGGAGGTAGTCGTCGTAGCCAGGTGATACTTCGACAGCCAGGTATGAAAGTTTCGCAATCCTACTGATATTTATAACTCTACTGCTTTTAGTTTAGGCAGATAGAAAGCGCCCTACGGTGAACGCAATCTTGTTCACTGTAGGGCGCTGTTTGTCCATATCACTTAACACTAGGCAATAACGACGCGGGGGTTATCAATCGTTAAAATACTTGTCTTCGCTTCAGCGTTTAAATAAGTCTTGGCTAGGTCTTTCAAGTCGGTTAGTGCAGTTTCCAATGCGTCTTTGCGTTCTGGGTTGACACATTCTAAGCACAAAAAGGCGTTGGTTGTGTCTTCTGTGAGCATGGTCCGTTCGCCATCACGCCAGTTCCAACAACGGCAAATAATACCAGCGTCATCTTTGTACACGACTTCGCCTGGCAGAGCTGGTTCTTCGTCATCCTCACCAAGCGGATGGAACGGTTCGCCACCGTCGGCTACCGTGAGTTTGATATCACCAGCCATGGCATCAATGTTTTCCCCACCACATGGCAATGCATGGCGTAGTGAGACGACATTGTATAAATCTACCAGTGGGTTAATGCTGCTGACGGGTTTACCTTGTTGCGCACGTTTCAGTAGGTTCTCAATTGAAGATCGAGCGCCTTTTTTCGTCTTGAACTTGCGATAAGCCTCACGCCAGTCCGCGACCACACCATTTTGAGCGATTGGTGTTTCGGGCACTAGCTTTTGTGCTTGCTCGTTTGCTTCATCCAAAACAGATTGTGGAAAATCTCCATGGTTATCCAAATTATGAATTGTGGCGATACCAATTGTTGTGTCTGGGAATAAGTCCCAAAATGCAGGTTCGATTTCAAATGCCTTTGCCATAAGTTGCCTCCTCAGGTTTGTTGCGTTAGCTAACATTGTAACGCAAGCGGCGCATTGATGGTATGAAGCATTTATCATTCTGCAACAGAACAATCGGGGATGCAGTGATTTGGTTGTTTTTGCAGATTAGGATGCCGTTGACAAACACATTAACGTGAAACGACCGAAATATGTTCATTAACGTGCTGATGGTTTTCAATTTCGTCCACAAACGCTAATGCATAGTCTGCGTAACTGATCTCACTGCGGCCAGCGGCATTATAGCTTAGAAAATCTGCACCAAGCTGGTAGTGGCCCGTTTTTGGAGCTTTGAAGAGAAAATTTTCAGCTGGCGAAACGTAAGTCCAATCGACACCATCGCTAGCGACGAGTTCCTTTAGCGC
Source organism: Lactobacillus sp. (assembly GCA_003482405.1). Lineage (GTDB taxonomy): Bacteria > Bacillota > Bacilli > Lactobacillales > Lactobacillaceae > Furfurilactobacillus. Next base: position 6,261 of record DMZB01000056.1, read on the forward strand.
GAGTCCCATATTTGTTGAGGTGTCTTTGATGGCCTCTGGAAATCCGGGCTGGTCGTACAAACGACTGGTGTGGTGCGCATCGGTAAAGAGACTACCAGCGCCACCAACGACCATTAAGCGAATGCCGGTTTGCTTAGTGATTTCAATAAGGTGCTGCATGACTTCAGGATAGAGGTGGCCTGCGTTTATTGGCGCCCCAAATGCACTGACGAGAACGTCTAAGTCTTCAATGTCATCTGTTGTGAGGTCGTTGATGTCACGTTCGAGATAGTCAACGTTGCCCTTGATGCGGCGATGGTCGCGAACGATTGCCTCGACCTCGATGCCTCGCGTAAGTGCCTCCTGCATGATTAAATTGCCAGCCTTGCCAGTTGCGCCAATAATCCCAATTTTCATTTTTACGTTCACTCCTTTTCGCATTCTTAACTTCACTGACAGTATAATAGACTTAACTAAAAAAAGTGGTGCTCGCGCTTTGACCGAGCATCAATTAAGCAGGAGGAGTATTTTGATGGACGAAGCAAAGTATGAATGGCGTAAAGAAGAACGCAAACTGTACCCAACAATGAAGCGGCCAACCATTACAACAATTCCTAAGCAGACCTTCATTATGTTGAAGGGGCAGGGTGATCCAAACGGTGAAGCATTTGGTGAAAAAGTGGCGGCATTGTATGCTATTAGTTATGCAATTAAGATGGCCCCGAAAAAGAAGATTATTTTCCCGGGAGCGTTTGATTACACTGTCTATCCATTGGAAGGCCGCTGGACACTGCCAGATGGCTACAATCAACCGACAATCGATAAAACTCAGCTAATTTATACGATTATGATCAAACAGCCTTCGTTTGTGACAGAAGCTGTGCTGACGCAGGCAAAAACAATGGTTGCAGACAAAGTTTCGGCGCAATTGTTGAACGACATGACACTTAAAACAACGACAGAAGGACTCGTCGGGATGCTACTGCACATCGGTTCGTTTGATACCGAGCGTGAAGATTTTGAGCGTCTGGAATACTTTCTTCACAATGAGGGTTATGAGCGGACAGAAAAAGCGCACAAAGAGATTTATCTGTCTGATTTTCGACGGGTTGCCGAAGACAAACGGAAAACCTTGTTGCGCGTCGCGATTGCTAAGGATCAAACCCTGCGTGGGTCATTTTAGCTGACGGCCATGCAAAACGTGTGCTAGTTGCAATGAGGTAAACAAAGCGAATAGGATCATGACAAATGACACCATGAAGGATACGCGTAATCCGTAATAAAATGCGTCGGGGTGGGCTGGTAGATACGTTGCAATATGAACACCCATATAGTGGCTCATGGCGGCAAACAAAGTCGTGGTGGCCGCTGCCGTACCGGTTACCATCCCAAGATTTCGCGCCAGTGAATTGATACTGCCAGCGATGCCTAGCTCACTTTTGTCCACAACCGACATGACGATATCTCCATTGGGTGACTGAAACAAGCCGGTGCCCAATCCCATGACGATCGTAATCACAACGTATTGCCAGATTGGTGTTGTGCCGTTTAACAAGAGAACAAATGCAAATTGTGACAGTGCAATGAGTGCTAACCCGCTACTAGCAACACTGGCCTGTGAGAGTTTGTCGGCTAAAAGCCCGCCAATCGGGCCTGCAATAACCAGCGTAATCGGGAAAACCATCAATAGAATGCCTGCCTGTCCAGGTGTAAATCCGCGTGCGTTTTCCAAATAAAACGGCATCAGCACAACGCTGAAAAAGTTTGATAAAAAGATGAGTACTGCTGCGCCAACACCCAGTGAAAAAGGCCGATTGGTGAAAATGTGAAGTGACATCATCGGAGCCTTGGCATGGCGTTGTAGTAGCAGAAAACCAGCCAGGCTGACTAATGCTAGTACAAAGCCGATTAGTGGTACCAACGCAGTGAACCCAATTTGTTGGCCGATAAAGACACCACCGAAGAGGCCAATGATAAAAATAGACCAGGTCGTCAGTCCCCACCAATCAATGATGCCGCCGGGCCGTGGCTCAACTTTTGGCAGTGCAAATGCACCGACGATAATAGCGAATAAGCCAATCGGTACGTTGATCCAGAAAATATCGTGCCAAGTGCCGGTTGCTAAAATGAGCCCACCGAGTGCAGGACCGGCTACTGAGCCTAACGCAACAAATGTGCCTACAAAGCCCATTGCACGGCCACGGCGAGTGATATCAAACGTACCTGTGACAATGCCATAGGTGTTTGATAATGTCAGTGCCCCACCAAATGCCTGGACAATCCGTGAAGCTAACAACATCCAAAAAGAGCCACTGAGGGCTGCGAGTAATGATCCGAGAACAAAAATACTAGTGCCAATCCGGAAAATTCTGACCTTGCCGTACATATCACCTAGTCTGCCAAAGAAGAGTAATAGTGCACACATGAAGATGAGGTAGAGTGACACGACCCATTCGGCTTGGTTTAAGGGGATTTGTAGTTGTCGACTCATAACGGGAATGGCAATGTTAACAATGCTGGCATCTAGGTTAGACATGAACGCAAAAATGCCAATGGCGACGAGCACCCACCAGTTATTTGTGGCGGCTACGTTAACAGCTTGCTTTTGCATCATGGACACCTCCGTAACTTGTTTTGAATGTATTGTAGGCGTGATGTTTGAAAAAGTGTAAAATTCGTTCTTGGAGGTGTTGCTATGAGGAAATGGTCCGCAACACAAACACTTGGAATTTTGACGGGGCTAACAGCCATAATGATGTTGGTTTTGTTCATTGTGCGCCGTTTGTTTGGTCAGTTTATGGATCAAACCGCATGGGAGCTAAGTGCTGAGTTAGTTATCGTGTTGGTATTAATTGCCGTCAATAAATATTGGTTGCATGTCCCGCTGTCCTATCAATGGCAAACGCATGGCCAGTTCTGGAGTGTATGCTGGTTAGGAATTTTGCTCGTTTTTATCAATGGTGGGGTCTTTATCGGAGGTTACGTTGTTAATACAAACGCAACACCAGCCATTGAAGCAGTGGTAATGGCATTACTAGTTGGCTACTATGAAGAAAGTTTCTTTCGCGGCATTATCCTAGGGCAGTTGCTTAAGTCATTTTCTGGCAAACATCGTGTGATTCTAGCTGTGTTGACGAGTAGTGTTCTATTTGGTTTAACGCATGCGGCACATTATTTTGACGGTTTTGATCAAAGCAGTATTAATACAACGTTGCAGATCGGTTATGCAATTTGTTTAGGTGTTTATTTTTCAGCTGTTACATTGCGGACAGGTTCATTGTTATGGCCGATGTTGATGCATGCCACGTTTGATTTACCATCGCTGTACATTGAATTTACAACTCATAGTGGGGTGCTAAGTAATTCGCTATCTGGGGATGAGTTACTCATCACACTGATTAGTGATACAATCCACTACTTACCGGTGTTACTCATTGGTCTGTGGCTAATTCGACGGTCACAGTTAGCCGAAATAGCACATGCTAATCCAGAGTGGTTAGAATAGCTAAAATGCAATTGTGGCGGTTATTTATATTGATAATTCAAAATGAGTTCAAAAAAAAGGCTGTTTCGAGAAAGTGGTTAACTTTCTTGAAACAGCTTCTTTTTGATTACATAGATTAAACAGCAGGTTGTTTAATTAGCGAATTATCATGACTGAAATTGGTGAATACTTTGCCATATAGGCAGCTTGTGACCCGAAGTATTTGCGGATGCCCTTTTTAGAAAGGGAACCAATAATTAGTAGATCTGCATTTGCCTCAGAAATCACATTTTTAACAATGGTTTCACCAGGATCGCCTTCGTCAATGATAAACTCAACATTCTTGACGCCGCCTTCTTCAGCAACTTTTTGGTATTGCTTTAGGTGTTCGACAAGTTCGTCGTGTTCGCCATGGACATAATCTTTAGTGAGCGCCTGATACACATTCATGTCATCGCTTTCCAAGATTGACGTGATGATTAACGTTGCGTCGTCTTTAGCAGCACGACGAACGGCGTATTTAAATGCTAACTGTGCATCAGCGGAGTCATCAACCCCGACTAAAATTCGTTTAAAAACTTTATCTACATCTTCTGACATGACTGTTATTTCTCCTCAGGTTAGATTTGAAAACGACTAGTTAGCTTCTGCCGCACTGTGATCTTCTTGTTCAGCTGCAGCAGCAAGTTGTGCTTCATAACGCTTGTTACCACGGTATAAATCAATGACCATCCATACCAGCAGTGCAACAATGGCAGCAATGACAATGTAAGCCACAATGTTAGCCGTGTCGATATCTTTAGCAGGGAAGAAAGCCTGAATCTGAGCAGGCATGTTGTAAATGTTCAAACCAATCAACATTAATACTGCAACCCATCCAGCGGCTTGCGTGTACCAGTGGTTCTTAAACCGATTACCCATTTCTACTTTACTGTTTGTAAACATCAACAGTGGCAGCATGGAGAATGGTAAGGCGAAGGCCAAGAATACTTGAGAGTTGTTCATCAAATCATTCAGCGCTTCGTGTTGGTGCACAGCGGACTGGCCGCTTGTTAAACCAACACAAATCAGAACAGGAAAAACAGAAATTAAACGGGTAACCAAACGACGCATCCACAGTGGCATCTTCATGTAGATAAACCCTTCCATGATAACCTGACCAGTTAAGGTCCCAGTAATGGTGGAATTTTGGCCTGAAGCCAACAATGCAACAGCGAATAGGACTGACAAGATACCGGATTTTGCAACGGCAATCAGTAAACCATTACTTAACATTGAACTATTGGACAAAGCTTGGAACAATCCAAAGAATGATGGATCCTTCACAGCGCCTGTCTTAAATACCGCAACACCCATAATTAACAGTAATGAATTGACAACAAAGGCACATGGTAATTGAATGTTGGAGTCCCATGTTGCGAAACGAACTGTTCGGGCAACATCTTCCTGATCGCTGTGATCAACTTTTCGTGTTTGGGAAACAGCAGCATGCAGGTACAAATGATGGGGCATAACCGTGGCACCAATAATTCCAAGAGCACCGGTCAAAGGTGTTGATCCGTTAACGTGATCCGTGCCGGAAAATGTTTGACCGGTTGGAATCAAGCCTTTAAAAATAGCACCGAAATCCGGATTGGAAAGTGCAACTTCATACACGAAGATGAAAAGAATAACCAAAATCAAGCAAACAACGATTGCTTCGATTTTTCTAA
>DMZB01000151.1 GCA_003482405.1 Lactobacillus sp.
TCCCACGGGCGATGATTCATGAACCCAACTATGACTTTAGTTTCAGTGGGCTGAAGAGTGCGTTTATTAATGTTGTCCACAATGCGGATCAGCGTGGAGAACAGTTAGACCGTGCCGATTTAGCTGCTAGTTTCCAAGCCAGTGTGGTGGATGTGCTTGTTGCCAAAGTTTCAGCAGCCTTGGACCGTTACCCGGTTAAGCAACTTGTTTTAGCTGGCGGTGTGGCAGCTAACCATGGTCTGCGTGATGCATTGAAGGTCCATTTGGCCAAGGTTGCACCACAAACCAAACTAGTGGCAGCACCACTAGCATTGTGCGGTGATAATGCTGCGATGATCGGTGCAGCGGCACATATTGCCTATGCTAAGGGAGATCGTGCTGACATGAGCCTAAATGCAGATCCAAGTTTGGAGTTTCCTTGGTTGGCAGGCGTTGAGGCATAAAAAGGCAAATTTTGTTTCTGAATCACAAGAAAACTTAAAAAATGGGTTCCCAATATCACGGTGATTGTCCGAGATAATGGGAACCCATTTTTAGATGACTATAATTTCAATTAGTTGAGATGGTGCGTGTCGTTATATGCCTCAAGCGCTTCTCCAGCAGCCTCCCATTGGGATGACAGTGTGTCACTTTGCGCCGATAAATCGTCAAGCTGATGTTGAAAATCAGTGAGCTTTCCGATGTCTGCGGCGTTTTCAGGAGCCTGCATGGCAGCGGTGATTGTCGCCATTTGTTGATCTAAGTCATCAACTTGTGATTCCAGATCATCTAAAGAACGTTGTAATTTGCGTTGCTCCCGCTGAGTGGCTTTGTTAGCAGCAAAGTCAGAGGCACCGGTATTGGTCGTCGAGGTCGCTTCGGTGTCTGAGCTGCCCTCTTGCGCAGCTGCCTGCTTAGTCAACGCAGCCTGATAGTCATCATAATCGCCTTCGAACCAACGCGTGCCACTGGCTGACAATTCTACGACCTCAGTAGCCACCTGGTTGATGAAGTAGCGATCATGGGAAACAAACAGAACGGTCCCCATAAAATTATTGAGGGCTTCTTCCAACACTTCTCGAGAGTCGATGTCCAAATGGTTAGTTGGTTCATCCAAAATCAAAAAGTTATCGTGATCTAACGACAGTTTAGTAAGTGACAAACGGGCACGTTCACCACCACTGAGATTGTGAACGGGTTTGGCGACATCATCTCCGGTGAACAAGAAACTGCCCAGTAAGGTACGGATATCACGCTCAGGCATAGTCGGATGTTCATCCCACACTTCGCTCAATACGGTCTTTTCATCGTGAAGGACGGCCTGTTCCTGATCGTAGTATCCGATCGTGACGCTACCGCCAACCTTGACGGTACCAGCAAGTAAGGGGAGTTGATTTAAAATGGATTTAAGCAGGGTGGACTTACCGACCCCGTTTGGTCCGACAATACCAACTACGTGCTGTTTGACCACGTGAATGTTGATGTTCGTGGCCAGTGGCTTGGCCGCGTCATAACCGATACTGACATCATCTACGTTCAGCACTTCTTTGCCACTTTCGCTACTTGGCGTGAATCGAATCCGGATAGACTGGTCGTCATCTTTAGGGGCTTCCAGTTTCTCCATCTTGGCTAGTTGTTTACGGCGTGACTGTGCGCGTTTGGTCGTTGAAGCACGGACGATGTTGCGATTGACAAAATCTTCGAGTGCGTTGATTTGCGTCTGCTGCTTTTCAAACGCCCGCTGTTCAGTTTTGATGCGCTCCGCCTTTTGAGTGAGGTAAGCCGAGTAGTTACCGTGATAGTGCGTCAGCGTATGCTGATTCATGTCAAAAACATCTTGGACGACGTGATCCAAGAAGTACCGGTCATGTGAAACTACTAAAACGGCGCCAGGATAACCCTTGAGGTAATCTTCCAGCCACGACAGGGTTTGAATATCCAAGTGGTTGGTCGGTTCATCAAGAATCAGTAAATCAGGCTGCTGCAATAGATATTTGGCGAGGGCCAGTTGTGTTTTTTGACCACCAGAAAAACTCATGACGTTGCGTTCAAACGTACTCTCGTCGAAATGAAAAGCGTGTAGTACGCCTCGGATAGCGGCCTGATAGCCATAGCCGTTATTCGCCTCAAAATCATGTTGTTGTTGATCGTATGCGCTCAGTAAACGTGTATAGGCGGCACTTTGATGGTCGGCAGTCGGATCAGCAATCTGTTGTTCGAGTTCACGCAACTGACGTTCTTGTGACTGCTGGGTTGCAAACACAGTCAGCATTTCATCCCACACACTGTTGTCTGAATCAAGCCCGGCGTCCTGAGGCAAATAGCCGATCGTCATGCCTTTGGCTGAAGACACAGTACCTTCGTCCGGTTCATTAATGCCGGCAATAATTTTGAGCAGGGTGGATTTGCCTGCACCATTTCGGCCAACCAGTCCAACGCGGCCATGGTCTTCAATACTCATTGAAACATGTTCAAACAGTGTGTCAGCGCCGAATCGCCGGGCAACCTGTTGAACTTGAAGAACTAACATATGCGTGCTCCTTCATCTGAATTGTTATCCACTATTTTAGCATGTTCGGTGACGCGACACTATTTTAATCAAAATTGTGGGCCAAAAAGTGTCAAATATTTGTGAAGTAAACGATTTAGATGGTTGTGATGAAGCAAACAAGGGCGCTACTTTTGCCTTTTTTGGAACACGGGGAAGACCCTCGTAAAGGCGCGGTTTCACCCAGCATTTTGTCGAAATGCCCTTATCAGTTTGTGAAATGCCCGAAGGTGGGTATGAAATATGCTTCACAATAACCGTCCTTATGCTATAATTTATCTATAGTAAATTTTCACAAACCGTGAAGCTTAAAAAGGAGTGAATCGCCGTGGCAGAACAACGAATTCCACGTGCGACAGCAAAAAGGCTGCCGATCTATTACCGTTACTTAAATATTTTATTGGATGCTGATAAAACGCGCGTTTCGTCTACTGAACTGTCCGAGGCCGTTAAAGTGGATTCAGCGACGATTCGCCGTGACTTTTCTTACTTTGGTGCACTGGGTAAACGTGGCTATGGTTACGACGTGCCGAAGCTGATTGAATTTTTCAAGAAAATTTTGAATCAGGATCAATTGACCAACGTGGCCCTAGTTGGGGTTGGTAACTTGGGACATGCGTTACTTAACTTTAATTTCCATCAAAATAGCAATGTGCGAATCAGCGCGGCGTTTGATGTGAATGATAACATCGTCAACACTGTGCAAAGCGGTGTGCCAATTTACCCACTGTCTGAAATGGGCAAACAATTGAAGGACCAACAAATCGCGATTGCAATTATCACGGTTCCTGAAAACACTGCTCAAGAGGTAACTGATGAACTGGCAAAGGCGGACGTCCGTGGGATTTTGAATTTTACACCGCGCCGTTTGTCTGTGCCGGATAACATTCGGGTTCAAAATGTGGACCTGACCAATGAACTGCAAACCTTGATTTACTTTATCGATAATTATGGCGACTTGCTCGGCGAAAAGAACAAATCGCAAGATTAATTTTTTACATCAAGTATTTTAAAGAAGCATCAATAACCCGAACTGACGCGGAAACGTGCTGGTTTGAGTCGTTGATGCTTCTTGTTGTTTGACCGTAAAATTGGTCGCCAACGAACTTTTTGACTAACTTTGACCAAAACACTTGCATTCATAAACAGGCATGGTTATCATAGAACCTGTTGTTAGCACTTAGCGTGTAAGAGTGCTAAAAGCATTCAATTTCAATGAAATTATTGGAGGGATTAACGTGTTAAAACCATTAGGAGATCGCGTTATTTTACAAGCTGCTGAAGAAGAAGAACAAACCGTTGGTGGCATTGTACTGGCAAGCAACGCTCAGGAAAAGCCAACGACTGGTAAAGTTATTTCAGTCGGTGAAGGCCGTGTCTTGGATAACGGCACGACAGTTGCACCATCCGTTAAGGAAGGCGACACCGTAATGTTTGATAAATATGCCGGCACAGCAGTATCTTACGAAGGTAATGATTACCTCGTGCTCCATGAAAAAGACATTGTCGCAGTTGTGGACTAGTTTAAGTTTACAGTGCGTTTGAACGACAAAAGAAAATCACAATAAATTACAGTTGAGGTGGAAATTCACAATGGCTAAAGATTTAAAGTTTTCTGAAGACGCCCGCAGCGCAATGCTCGCCGGTGTTGACAAATTAGCAAACACAGTTAAAACAACGCTTGGACCAAAAGGCCGCAACGTTGTGTTGGAACAAAGTTACGGTTCACCTACCATTACAAACGATGGTGTGACGATTGCCAAAGCGGTTGAATTATCCGACCACTTTGAAAACATGGGTGCTAAGTTAGTTGCTGAAGTTGCTTCCAAGACCAACGATATCGCTGGTGATGGTACAACGACCGCGACTGTTTTGACACAATCCATCGTTAACGAAGGCATGAAGAACGTTACCGCCGGTGCCAACCCCGTTGGTATTCGGACAGGGATCGAAAAGGCCACTGCAGCCGCTGTTGATGCCTTACACAAGATGAGCCACGATGTTAAGACTAAGTCTGATATCGCGCAAATCGCTTCGATTTCAGCCGCTGATCCAGAAGTTGGTAAGTTGATTGCCGACGCCATGGAAAAGGTTGGTAACGATGGTGTTATCACCATTGAAGAATCCAAGGGGATTGAAACAACTTCTGATGTTGTTGAAGGGATGCAGTTTGACCGTGGTTACATGAGTCAATACATGGTTACCGACAACGACAAGATGGAGGCTGACTTGGACAACCCTTACATTCTGATCACTGATAAGAAGATCTCCAACATCCAAGACATTTTGCCATTATTGCAATCTGTTGTGGAACAGGGCCGTGCATTGTTGATCATCGCTGATGACATCACTGGTGAAGCATTACCAACCCTTGTTTTGAACAAGATGCGTGGCACATTCAATGTTGTTGCCGTTAAGGCCCCTGGCTTTGGTGACCGTCGTAAGGCACAACTTGAAGATATCGCTGCTTTGACTGGTGGGACTGTAATCACCGACGACCTTGGTTTGAACTTGAAAGACACAACTGTTGATCAGTTAGGCCAAGCTGGTAAGATCACGATCACTAAAGACAACACTACGATTGTTGAAGGTGCTGGTGACAAGGCTGCCGTTGACGAACGTGTTGCAAACATCAAATCAGAATTGGAAGCAACTACTTCCGATTTTGACAAGGAAAAGTTGCAAGAACGTTTGGCTAAGTTATCTGGTGGTGTCGCACGAATCAACGTCGGGGCTGCTACTGAAACAGAACTGAAAGAACGTCGTTACCGGATCGAAGATGCTTTGAACGCAACGCGTGCCGCTGTTGAAGAAGGCTTCGTATCTGGTGGTGGTACTGCTCTGGTTAACGCCATCAGTGCTGTTGCCGACTTGAAGGAAGACGGCGATGTTCAGACTGGGATCAACATCGTACGTCGTGCTTTGGAAGAACCTGTTCGTCAAATCGCTGAAAACGCGGGCCGTGAAGGTTCGGTTATCGTTGAGAAGTTGAAGTCACAGAAACCAGGTATTGGTTACAATGCTGCAACTGATGACTGGGTTGACATGGTTGACGCCGGTATTGTGGACCCAACCAAGGTTACCCGTTCTGCACTTCAAAACGCTGCTTCTGTTTCATCATTGTTGTTGACAACTGAAGCCGTTGTTGCTGAAGAACCAAAGCAGGATAATGGTGGTGGCGATGCTGCCGCTGCTGCACAGGCCGCACAAATGGGCGGAATGATGTAGAGTGATGCCGAAGCCCGGTAGAAGCCGAGCAATAACGTGAAGGTGAAAAATTCGGTGATTTTCCGAATAGTTCAGCTTCGGGTTATGCACAGGCTTCTGGGCGACAGGTGCACGTTTAAAAAGAGTGTTGCTCAACTTCGGGTGAATTCGAGCAATAAGAAGAAAGACGAATGATTCGGTGAATTTCCGAATGATTCGTCTTTTAGCTTATGCACAGAATTCAGAAGTTGAGTGCACGTTTAAAAAAGAGTGTTGCTCAACTTCGGGTGAACCTCATCACAAATTAAAAATCAGGGCTTACGAAAAGAATTCGTAAGTCCTGATTTTTTGCTATCACGCTCCCACGCCGGCCAATGCAACTATTTAATTAAGCTGATCCATGCCGGTGCTGGTTCCCACGGAAATTTTGCTTTGACTTGCATGGCTACTGGATCTGTGGAGTCTAACTCGCCAAAAATCGATCGTAACTGTGTTTGTTTGAATAACTGGCATTGGATATTTAAGAGTTCAATGACGTGATGCGCATCGTTGTCCACATCTGTCAGCCAACCGACATCAAGTGAAGATTCAGCATCTCCTGGAAAAACGAAACTTAAGGCCTTGAAGTCACCGTCGACGACTGTGGCTAAGGACCAGTCGAGGTAGGGCAATTCGCCATCAATGTTTTTGGCCCAGTTTTCGATACTTAAATGAGCGGCTGGGTTATCTTGATGAACAATTTCATATTGTTGACGTAATAGTGAGATGGCCGCCTTTTTTTGTGCTGGTTTTGCCCAAACATCACGCAGTGTCACAACGTCGTCGGGTAAATGTGTGTTTGTGCTGGGAATGTTGTCCAACAATAAATCGGGCATCCATGTTTTTCGAAAGATATGGTAACCATGTTTTTCAAAGTAAACGGTCTTGCGCGTTTGTGGTTCCCAGTACATCACAATGAGTGGCAATGTGATTCCTAACGTGTCGAGTTGCTGCTGTTCACGTTTAACCAATGCATCTATCACGGCACTAGTCGGAAGCTTTTTGGGACTGAGGACGATCCGAATGTTTTGATGGTGGGGATGTACTAGATTTTGCCAACTTGTAATGAAGCCAAGAGGTTGCCCAGAATCATCAACGGCAGCAAATGTTAAAGTGGGATTTTTGCTTGCAAAATATTTAAATTGGTCATCACGGTCGCTGGCCGCAAACGACATGATATCTGTGAGATCCGAAGACGTGGCTTCGCGAATTGTGATTGTCATGAGTATTGTCCTTAGTTATGAGATGAAAATTTACACTCATTATAGCGCTGAATAGTAATGGTAATCATTGAGACTATTTATATATGCTTTTGAACTAACCTTTTTAGGTGTAAATCTTCGATTGTGAGTTTACATCTGAGAAGGTTTTTGTGTATAAAATTCATGAAAAAACGTGTAACCCGTTTCACTTGAATGCGCAAAGAAAGTGGTTATAATGTCTTTCAAACATCGGATTGAAAACAATTGAAAGTTTGCTCATCAAACTTTCATGTGGGCTTGGTGTTTGTGCCAATCTGGTGTAAGATGATTGAGCTTGAAAGCCGCGGGCAGCTTGTGGCTTTTTTGCCGTTTTTAGCCAACCAATTATAGAATTGGTTGACCATATTAGTTAATTTGGTAAATAATGAGCCGATTTAAAAAGTACTCGATATAATGAAGTGGTTATTAACACAGTTAAATCGGTGTTGATAGCCCGTTTAGAAGGAGTTTCAATATGTGGCGCTATTTGAAGCGACTATTAATTGGTAAGCCGCTAAAAACTTTGGATGAAGGCGGGCAATCGCTAACTAAATTTAAGGCGTTAGCCCTACTTTCATCAGATGCGTTATCGTCAGTTGCATATGGTACTGAACAAATTACGACAGTACTGGCAACTTTGTCAGCTGCCGCGATTTGGTTCTCACTGCCAATTGCCGGTATTGTGCTGATTTTGTTACTGGCGATTACGTTATCGTATCAACAAATTATACATGCCTATCCGTCTGGTGGGGGCGCCTATGTGGTTGCCACTAAGAACTGGGGGCGCCCTGCCGGCTTAGTTGCCGGCGGATCGTTACTGGTCGACTATATGTTAACCGTGGCCGTTTCTGTTACATCAGGAACCGAAGCGATTACGTCGGCGGTTCCAGCACTTTATAACCATCAAGTTGGCATTTCCATTATTATCGTGCTGTTTGTCATGGCTCTTAATCTGCGGGGAATGAGCGAGTCTGCCAATTTTCTGACAGTACCCGTGTATTTCTTCGTTGCGATGATTTTACTCATGATCTTTGTTGGTGTTTTCAACATTGTGACTGGTCGAATTGTCTACCACGCAACGGCGGCAGTTGGCGCACCGGTTAAGGGAATGACAGCCTTACTGTTCATCAAAGCGTTCAGTTCTGGGTCATCTTCTCTGACTGGTGTTGAAGCTATCAGTAACGCGGTGCCAAACTTCAAGAAGCCGAAGACGACAAATGCAGCAGGTACGTTGGCCATTATGGCAACAATTTTGGCGTTCTTCTTTGGTGGAATTACGTTTATCAACTACTGGTTAGGTATTAAGCCAATGGCTACACAAACAGTGCTGTCTCAAATTGGGGCGACTGTGTTCGGCCATGGGTTGATGTATTACCTGTTGCAAACGTCCACGGCGATGATTTTGGCGGTTGCCGCAAACACCGGGTTCTCGGCATTTCCAATTTTGGCCTTTAACTTGGCTAAGGATAAAAATTTGCCGCATGCGTATATGGATCGTGGTCCGCGGGTGGTATACTCCAGCGGTGTCTTTTATACATATGTGGCGGCCCCCGAGATCTTATGTGTCGATCTCACTGGCCGCTGCGTCTACACCAAATACACAACAATGAGGATCACACTAAACCGCGTCTCATCACGAGATCTAA
>DMZB01000018.1 GCA_003482405.1 Lactobacillus sp.
GACTGGCAACAATCAGGCTGGGAAATCACAGCTTCGGCTGGTGGTGATCACACCTCATCTTTGCTACAACCTGGAACAGATAACTTGAGTTATTATCAAACGATTACGGGCGGAGCACTGAATCTCGGATACTTTTCAAATCAGCCGGCACCAGTTCACATAATGTTTGGGAAAAACTTTGGCACTTGGCAGATGAAAATGAGGCTTGTGGCCATTCCAGTACGCTCAAAAGAATACCTCAAAACGGTTAAACAAGACCAACGTAATCGTGCTCAAAAATATCACGAAAGTGGCAACACCGCAGTAATGTTCGTTCATAACCGGTTGCCAGGGGTGCTTCAAACCACTATTCCGTATGGACGAGGCTGGAAGGTAAGTATTGATGGCCATACAAGCCCTGTAGATAAAGTGAACGACGCCTTTTTAGGTGCAAAAGTTTTGAAACCTGGATATCATCGAATAATTTTTAGCTATCGCACACCAGGGTTGATTTTAGGACTGATTCTGTCGCTGATTGGTTCATTGGCCTATGGTTTTATACTGATATACGAGCATCACAGAGATCAAATTGATAGAACCTAATTTAATTGTTGGGCGTTCGCAAAAGGCTTACAATTTAATTTTGGCTGGAGAGCCTGATGTTATTTTACTCTTTTTAACAAGTAAGCTTTTTCTTGACCTGAATTATTGCTTGATCAAGATAACCAAAAGGGCATCCCCAAAAAATTGGGATGCCCCTTTCTTGTTTATTATCCTAATGACTAAATTTAAATTTAGCGGAAGTTTCTTACATTTTCTCCAGTCGTTCAATCCGGTCCTCAATTGGTGGATGCGTATCAAATAGATGTGCAAACGACTTCTTGTTCTTAAATGGATCCGAAATATACAGTGACGCGCTACTAGGGTCAGCGGCTTGCATGGGTTCACCGCCAGAGATTTTCTGTAGGGCTGAAATGAGTCCCTGTGAATTTCTTGTCAGCTCAACGCTGCCTGCATCTGCCAGGTACTCACGGTTGCGTGAGAGTGCCATCTGGGCAATAGAGGCCGCTAGGGGACCAAGGATGACTAGCAGAATGGATACAATAAACATGATGATTTGAAGATAGCCACCGCCGTTGTCATCGTCATCGCGGTCACGACGACCGCCACCCCACCAAAATGAATTCATGCCGATGTTGACTAATAGACTGATGGCTGCGGACAAGGCTAGTGCAATGGTCTGCAAACGAATGTCGTAATTGCGAACATGCGTCATCTCATGACCCATGACGCCTTCTAGTTCCTCACGGTCTAACATTTGAAGAATGCCGCTCGTTGCGGCCACAGCAGCATGTTGTGGGTCGTTGCCAGTCGCAAAGGCGTTCGGACTCGGATCGTCAATAATGAATACGCGAGGCATGGGTACACGGGCCACTAACGCCATGTCTTCAACAATGTGCCAGAGTTCAGGAGCTTGATCTGCACTGGTGATTTCATGACCATGATTCATGCTCATAACCACGTTTGTCGAATTACCAATCATAATGGCCGAATAGACCACTGCGATTACTAAGGCCATCAGTAGGCCAACGATACTGTTATTAAAAAACACATAGCCAATTGCTGCGCCAATGGCGAGCACTAAGAGCACGAAGCCAATGAGAACATAGACGGTCCGGCGCTTATTTTGTCGAATTTGTTCGTAAAGCAACGTTGTGTCTCCTTATTTTTAGTTATTTATCAAAGGATACCTTTGGTGCTGCCTTTTCTTCTTCAGGTACCTGAAGGTAATCAGCAGCGGTAAAGTGATGCATATTTGCAACGATATTACTTGGGAACGTTTGTAGTTTCATGTTCAAACTAGCAGCGCTTGAGTTGTACAGTTGCCGAGAATAAGCAATTTTATTTTCAGTGTTGCTGAGCTCTTCCATTAATTTACTGTATTCTTCATTTGCTTTTAAATCTGGGTAAGCTTCGGAAACGGCGAGAATGCTCTTCAATGTGTCACTTATCTGGTTGGATACTTCCATAGCTTGTTGGTGATCATCGGAAGGTACACCCATTAATTGACTACGGAGACTGGTTACTTTCTCTAGTGTAGACTGTTCGTAGTGACCATAGCCTTTAACAGTTTCAACTAAGTTTGGAATTAAATCGTTTCGCCGTTTGAGCTGAACGTCAATTTGACTCCAAGATTCTTGCGTGTACGTACGGGCGCGAATGAGGCCATTGTATAGGCTGGCGTAAACGATGCCGAGTAATACCAAAATAACAATGATGACAATAACTGCAATCATAAGAGAACTCCTTTTTTGTGCTGAATTTGTTACCCGTATTTTACCAAACGTAGTAGGGATAACGCGAATTCTTAAGCCTGCTTAAGGATTAATCATCGTTTTTGCCTTTATAGCGGGATTCGGGTATGATACTAACATACAGAAATGGAGGAATTTTTATCATAACGATTCGTGAAGCACAAAAAGATGATGCTGGCCAGATAGCCCCCCTCATCAATATCATTTTCAAAGAGATGGAACTGGAAGAACTAGAAGACGTTCCTGACCCCGCCGTCCTGAAGGCCATCACTGCAGCGTACCAGAGTGAAGCGTATCTATCTGGTGCCGCAACTACGGTGGTGGCCGAGGCCAATGGTCAAGTAGTAGGGGTAGCATTTGGCTATCCCGATGAAAATGAGCAAAAAGTGGACCAAGTCCTTGAAGATGCAACCAGTTTTAGTGATGTCTTTGCGGATGATCCGTTCGGTTCGGATTATGAAGCGTTTAGAAACGAATGGTATTTGGATTCCATTGTAGTCGATCCTAAGTTCCAGGGGATGGGTATTGGTGGTAAGTTGTTGGAAGCCATTCCTGAGTTAGCGGAAGACGATGGTAAAAACGTCGTTGGATTAAATGTTGACTTTGAAAACCCTGGTGCCAAAGCTTTATATGACCGACATGAGTTTAAAACTGTCGGGATTAAGAAGATTGGGGATCACTGGTACTTCCATATGCAACGGGAAGTTAAACAATTAGAATTAGTGAGAGCTAACAACTAAACACCAAATAGAAACGACCCTGACATTGTAATTCGCAATTGTCAGGGTCGTTTTTCGTAATATATCTAGGATTAACCGGCGGTATTCACGCTAATTGGTCCAGTCAGTTTAACGTACATTGAGTTGATGAAGCCTAATCCTTCGAGTCGGAACCAAACAACGCCAGAAGGGTCACTCATCTCACCATTAATTGCCACGACGCTCCGGTTTGGAATAGTACCGGTCGGGCGGCCATACGGTTCCGAATAATAAGAAACGGACTTACCTTCAACGAAATCAATAGAACCACGGGCATTAATGGGCTGAATGTCCCAGTGATGCTCCTGATGCGTGTCTTTATGTGAAGTCGGTTTTACGGGATTGGAATTAAGGGTGAAGGCATTTGGCTTATAGATGACCCATTGATTCGTTCCCATGTTATACCAAAACTCACCATTATTCGTTGCAATTCGTGAAAATACACGCCACACGGAACCAACCGGCATTTCCAACGCCTGCAGTTCGCCATCTGGACGATCGTAGGTTGGCATATCTTCTTGAATTGTTGCATACATTTGGACCTTTTCAACTTCTGCCCAATCAGCTTCGCGGAAGTACAAACGTGCTTCTTGTTGCTGATTGGAAAAGGTACCATCTAATTCACCAGTGTGATGAAGTAACCGGTAATTCGCATATTCTGGCACTTTGACTTCGTAATGATCGCCGATGTTACCGCGTAATACTTTTGGTTCTGTTAGTGTTTTACCAGAATCGTAGTCTGTATAGTAAACCCAGACTGGTACACCTTCAACTAATTGTTCACTCATAATTGCAGACCCCACAAATATTGATTAATAAGTTAAGTATAGCGCACTCAGAGGTTGAATGACTAATACAAAAGAACCTTAACAAGATTTTCTTTATTTTTGAAATCACTTCTGCGAGAGATAACATCGAAAATAAAAGCTATGCATGGATGATTTCACTCTTAGAAAATCATTTTTTTGTAATTGTATCATTTGTATTTAGCAATAAGTTTGTACTTTTAGGTTCAATTTGAGTGGTTATGAAAAGTAAAGGGAAAGCAAATATCAGAGAAAAAATATAACGAAGGATCACAACAGGCCCGGCAAAAAGCGTTACGATTTGAAATAAAATGAGTAAAAAGGGAATAATCTCATGCAACTTTCTTGTGTATAGCAAATGAAAAATAAGCAATAAGGTCGTCCAGATAAAAAAAGACGGCGGAAATAAAATAGATACGATTCCCAAACTCTGGTACTCACCCCGTGATGTAAATTGAACAATCTTCCGATGAAGGTTTGGAAATATTAGAGGCTGGCTATTGATGTGGATTATGCCTTTTTTTGTCGGAAGTGGTCCGACATTGCCATATTCAATATATTGGGGTGGAAACAATGCTTGTGAGGTGTCAGGTAACTTAAAATTAGGATACCAGTACCCCAATGTCAGATTAAGAAAAGAAGTTATGTTAGATATCGGGAATTGAAATAGGATTTTCAAGTAATATTTCATGAATAAAATCTTTTGACTACTTGTTCGAAGGTGTTCCGCCTCTGGACGGAGATGTCCGAATTTTAGCGAATCAGTATCTCGAGGTTTGATTTCTGCAGAATATTGTCGAGGGGTACCAGAATCAAAGAAAAAGGCAAAATCCCTTTTATCTTCTACAGAAAATTCGTTTTCATGCATGATATAGGTTTCTGCAATTTGCTGTAAAGGGACTGACAAGGTTTCAGTCGTAGTGGTTCCTCCAAAATTTGAATGCACGGTATCCACGTGTATTGAGGAATAAACTGGTCCAGTTACTATTTTATATGGAACGAGTATCAATAAAATTATGGT
>DMZB01000142.1 GCA_003482405.1 Lactobacillus sp.
GCTGTATCGCCATTATTCGTCCCATACTGAGCGACAAGCGCGTTTAAAGCTTGTGGCTGACTAGTGATGGTTGCAGTAGCTGAACTGGCTGTAGCGGCCTGTGCGCTGCTCTTAGAAGCTACAGTTGACTGCTTGGACGATGATTGAATACTTGAACCAGTCGCTGCCGAACTGCTTGCTACACTAGCAGTGCCGCCTTGGTCACTATTGCTATCAGTTGTTGTACTTGTTGACGTACTATCACTATCGTCACCCTGGCTGCTTGAAGTCGAAGTACTACTCGATTGCTTAGACTGCTGGGTGTCCTTGGATGAAGTTGTTTTTTTCGTGGTGGATGATTGTGACTTGCTGCTTCGAACCGATGCACTACTGGATGACTTTGATGCAGTGGAGGTTGACGAGCAACCAGCTAGTACCAAGGCCGACAGCGCGACCACTCCGAATTCAATAACCTTCTTCATAAATAACTCCCTCCAGGAACTTCCCTGTGAACTGATATCATAATACAGATTATAATTTTAAACCCACCTCACATGCAAATAAACTTGTCAGATTGCGTTAAAAATCTAATCAGTGTTTAACTAATTCCGGGAACCAATTAAGACAGAGGATCCCAACTCGGCAATACAGTAGGTGTCGTGTTGAGAATGGCACGTTGAGCGTCCGTCAAATATTTTTTGTTCACAACGACTTCATAAACATAATCATTAAACCAGTCGGCGCTCATGACGAAATATCCGTCAGCGCCGTTTTCTTTGCCCCAAGAGTTTTCAACCTTCCAGCGGCGTGGTTGATCGTCCACCAAGTCAACGCCAGTCAAAGTCATCGCATGCGAAACCTCACCTTGGCCCGTTAACAAACGATCTGCTTTACTCATGTGAGAATCAAGGTTAAACAACGCGTCTGTTTGAAAGAGATTGCTGTCAAGAAAGCCTGTCTTGCGGTCCATTTGTTGAAGCACGTCGTTACCAAACCAAACGGTCTCGCCATCCTTTAATTGTGCCGTAGCCACACGACCCAACTCATCCATCCGTACATTCAGAAATTGGATCGGATTGCCGCTTTCAATATTGTCTTGAGCCGGCAGCGTATACAGTTTGTCGTAAGCCTTATCGGGCGAATTTGTCACAACGACATAATCATTAAAGTCTGCCGTGAAGTACTTATCTAAGAAATTCTTCGGTGTCAAATCACGGTCAATGTGGTACTTCTTGTCATCGTCAGTATATTCGAAATCAAACTTAACTGGCGGTTCACCAAATGAATAGGCGGCCATACGATAAACTTCGCGTAACATTGCTCGCCGTGCATCTTCAATCTGCTGCTCATCGGCACCATCGTTCACTAAGCCACGCAAAGTAACCGCGTCTTTACGCTCTTTGGTGTTCAAAGCCAGCTCAATTTCTGAACTATCTTCAGTATTGTGCACTTCTGGCATGACATAACTTGGCACAACCCCGTACTTTTGCACGAGACCGGCAGCCATATTCCATTGACCGCCATCAGTCCCCGCCATATCCATCAGATTTTGAACTTCGCGATCATCAATTGGCCGTGACGCGTAATCGATCATTTTTGTATAAAAACTGTTTGCTCGCTCCACACGGTCCCAGAAAAATAGGTAACTTTGGGACAGCTCAAAATCCTTGATCTTATACTGTGACGCCATGCTGTGACGCAACGTATTCAAGGTCGCAAATAACCAACAGCGGCCGGAATGCTTCTGATTGGACACTGCGCCAGTTTCAACCTCAACAGAAAAGGCCCGGTTCAATCGTGTTGCGGCATGATTGTCCCAGCTGGCCGCTTTAACACCGTTTTTTGTCACTGTTCGCTCCAAAATTGCTGCCTGTGGTTGCTTTGCATAGTCTGCACGCAAATCTGCAATCGTCGTCGCATCCAATACTGGTCGCGTTAATTCTGCTTCACTCATCACCGATGCCTCCAAAAAATTAGAATAAAATAATTCTACTCCATAATGAGAAAAAGTCTAATCCATTTGTCATTTTTATTAGTGTGCTTACGCTTTGCTAAAAGGATTCGCGTCTTCGAACGAGATTTGTTTTCAAAGCAAACAAATTAAGCCAAAGAAATCGTTTTCTTTACTAAGCTACTTTTTACTGACCCAGCATTAGAAAATACGCTTATTTTTGTTTTTAAATTTCATTTGCAGACTACAGGCACAAGTATATTGTTCATATTTTAGCGAAAATCTCTTTATAAATATATTTATATATGAAAATTTGATGATTCAAGGCGAACATTTATATACTTGAGTCTCGTTTTCAATCGTGTATACTTGCTGTTGGTTAGACCTGACGTTTGGTTTTCAAACATCAGTGACACGTCGTCAACCACGCCGTCACTACATTTTATTGCTGCAGACATTCCTTGTTCACGCTTTCCAATGTCTGCTTACTACTTGATTTACGAAAGGGTGTCTCATTGTGGATGTAAAGTTTCAAGACGTTTCCTTAGCGTACGACAACAGTCACAACATACTCAATAAAATTAGTTTTACCATCCCCGAAGGACAATTGACTTGTTTACTCGGCCCAAGTGGCTGCGGTAAGTCAACGACCTTAAATTTGATCAGCGGTTTGCTTGCACCAACTGCCGGTCAGATTTTCTTTGGTGATCAAGACGTTACGAAAAAGGACGCCTTGGCGCGCAAAGTGGGGATGGTTTTTCAGAACTATGCACTTTACCCGCACATGACTGTGCTCGATAACATCTGTTTTCCAATGAAGATGGCCAAGGTTAAAAAGGCGGATCGTATCAAACGTGGCCGTGAACTCGCCGCACTCGTGCACGTTGAAACCGAGTTGACCAAAAAGCCAAGTGAACTGTCAGGTGGTCAGCAACAACGTGTGGCCATTGCCCGAGCACTCGCTAAATCACCTAGCATTCTGCTATTGGATGAGCCTTTATCAAATCTGGATGCACGTTTACGTGTCGAAATGCGTGAAGAAATTAAACGGATTCAAAAAGAAACCGGTGTAACCACTGTCTTCGTTACTCATGACCAAGAGGAAGCCATTCACATTGCCGACCAGATCATGGTTTTAAATGACGGCAAGATTCAGCAATTCACCACGCCTAACCGTCTGTACGATCAACCAGAAAATCTTTTTGTGGCCAAATTCATCGGTTCACCGATCATCAATACATTGCCCTTTGCAGACGTCCGGGATGACTTTAAGAACGTGTTGCCGGCAGGCATTCTGACCAGTGGTTACACATTGGCGATGCGCGCAGAGAGTATTGTCCCTGCCAGCGACCCTCATGAGCACTTAACTTTAATGCCACTCATGGCCACCCAAGTACAGTCGAATCGGTTTGGCCGAGAGACCAGTTTGACCCTAAATTATGGCGATCACGAGATCGTTGCCGATGGTTTTCGCGAGCAGGATCTCGGTCACAACGGCCGTCCAATGCGATTTGCCATTCGGCCACAGGGCATTTTCGTTTTTGATCAAACTGGTAAACGTATTTGGCCAGCCACCATTGAAACTAACATTTCACCACTGAAACCAACTGAGGTTATTCACGCATGATTAAACAACATCCAACGTTTAAATCAACACTGATTGCGTTTGCCTACCTTGCGCCGATGCTGATTATCACATTAGTGTTTAACATTTACCCCATCTTTAAATCTTTTGCGATGAGTTTCTACACTAAGTACGATTTTTTTACCGATAAAGTCAGCGCGTTGGGATGGGATAACTATAAGTTTATCTTCTCAGATCCCGACTTTTATCTGTCTGTACGAAACACGTTGATTTTCGTACTTGGGGTGGTCCCCTTTTCGGTTGCTTTGTCATTAGTCATCGCACTATTGTTACACCGCGTTAGATTTTTAGCAGGTTTGTTTAAAACGGCCTATTTTTTGCCATTCGTCACGAGCACCGTCGCAATTTCACTCGTGTGGCAATGGATCTATAACGACCAATATGGCATTTTAAACGCCTTTTTAGGACACTTTGGCGTTCATCCGATCGATTGGCTAAACGACCCCCACTGGGCCATGCCAGCCCTAATTATCATGACCATTTGGAAAGGGCTCGGCTTTAACATCATTTTGTTTTTGGTCGGCTTGAGTAATATCGACAAACGCTATGAACAGGTTGCTCAAATTGACGGTGCAAATGCTTGGCAACGTTTTGTACACGTGACCTTGCCCCTCCTATCGCCAATGACCTTTCTTGTCAGCGTTACTAGCGTCATCAGTGGTTTTAAGGTTTTCGACGAAATCTTTGTTCTATTCGGGGGTTCACCGGGTCCCGGAAAATCAACCTTAACCATTGTGTTTTACCTCTATCAGAAATTTTATTCTGAGTGGAAGTATGGCATTGCTGCAGCTTCCGGTGTTGTCTTATTCTTCTTGATCCTAATCGTCACGATTATTCAATTTTGGTACAGCAGAAAGCATGTGCACTACGCCTAAAAGGAGTTTCGTATGACAAAGAAACGCATTAGCCAGATCTTACTGGTTTTAATTCTTACCTTGGGAGCCATCACCATGCTAGTGCCTTTCATTTGGATGCTATCAACGGCTCTTAAAACTGCACCGGAAACAGTCCGCGTCCCACCCACATGGATTCCAAAACATTGGCAGTGGCAAAACTTCATTAAAGCTTGGCATGCCGCTCCATTTTTAACTTATTTCATCAACAGTATTATCGTGACAACCATCACGACCATTGGTCAATTATTCACGACAATTTTGGCCGCCTTTGCTTTTTCACGCCTGACTTTTTACGGCAAGAAGTTTCTCTTTGCCATTTTCTTATCGACCATGATGGTTCCTGGCGAAATGCTGATCATTCCAAATTTCGTGACGCTTGCCAAATTTAGTTTGATCAACACTTATGGGGCTTTGATCATCCCCTGGTTAGCCAGCTTTTTCGCTGTTTTTACTCTCAGACAGACGTTTAACGCAATTCCAAACGAACTTTACTATGCGGCCAAGCTCGATGGCTCTTCCGATTGGCATTTTCTGTGGACCATGATGGTGCCGCTGTCAAAGTCGGCCATTACCGCAATTGGTATTTTAGAGGTGATTGGGAGTTGGAACTCGTTTATGTGGCCGTTAATTGTCACCAATACCGCTAAGGTTCGGACACTTCCCGTAGGCCTGAACGCCTTCACTAGCGATGCTGGCACCCAATTTCAATTATTGATGGCTGCCTCAACGTTTGTCATTTTACCAATGATCATCGTCTACCTCTGCCTTCAAAAGTATATTATCGCCGGCATTAGTAAATCAGGTCTTAAGGGGTAATTTTAATATTCACCGAAAGGGGTGTTGCCATCGACAGACGGGTGTTGTAGCGGAACTATCACTAGTGTTTGAGAAAGGATGAAAAAACATGAAGATCCACAAAGGTTTGGTGCTACTGGCAACATTAGCTGCTGCAGCCGGCATCACATTAACGGTATTACATCCAGCCCAGGCGACTGATAACCCGGCCAATCGCACAAAGATCACCTTTTGGAGTGGCTTAACTGGCCCTTATCAAAAAAATCTGAATACGATTGTCAACGATTACAATCAGTCACAAAAGAAATATCAGGTCGTCGCCACTTCCCAAGGTGACTACACTCAGATGAATCAAAAGGTGATGGCTGCCGCTAAATCACATAGTTTGCCTGTCTTGGGAATGACCACGTACACAAATTTACCCGACTATCAACACCACGGTTTCATCGATAACTTGAACCCAATGTATAAAGGCATGTCTGTAAAGGCTAAAAATGATATTTATCCAGCTTTTCTAGCCGGCTCAAAAATCGGTAAGAACTACTATTCAACACCATTTTCAAAATCAACCCGCATTATGTATGTGAATAAAGACATTCTTAACAAATATCACCTTAGTGTCCCTAAAACTTGGAATCAGCTTCGCAAAGACGGCGATAAACTGAAAAAAGACGGTATTTACGCTTACGGTTTTGACAAGAGTTTCGACATGGACAGGGAAGGTATGGCTCATGCTGCCGGCATTACACCGGTTTCGACCAAGGGAAAAGTCCAAGTTGACAACAAGAAGGCCATCACTGCGGCTAATCTGGTCTTAAACATGGTCAAAGATGGCACAGCTAAGTCAGCCGGCTCAGACAATTACTGGACCAAAAACTTCGTTAACGGCAAGTCTGCTTTCTACATCGGTTCATCTGCAGGTTTGACGCAAACAAAATTACAGGCGCCTAAGTCGCTTGACTGGACAACAGCGCCAGTTCCATCTTATGACGGCAAGAGCGGTACCGAAGTTGCCGGAAACGACCTCGTTCTCTTTAAAGGTGCAAACAGCAAACAAAAGCACGGTGCGTATGATTTCATGAAGTACCTGTTAAAGTCTAAAACCGCGACCAAGTGGGCAAAACTAACGGGTTATGTGCCATTAGCCAAATCCGCAACAAAGTCCAAGGACTATCAAGATTTTCTCAAACAGCATCCCGAAAATAAGGCTGCCGTTGACTCATTGCCAAAGGCCTTCTCCCAACCGGCATTTGTCGGTTTCGGAGAATACTACAACGATAAGGGCGATGCCTTCAACAGTATGCTGACGAAAAACACGTCTGCTAAAGACGCGTTAACAAAATTGGCAAAACAAGCCAAGCAAATCACCTCTTCAAATTAATATGATGTATCAATTCATGATTGTTGTTTTACATTAGGTCTTTTACGTTAATCAGCGTGCCGTTTGTGTCAGGACGGCACCGAATACATAGAACAAGAAGTTTTCTCACATACGTCGCCAGTTGCAATACAGAGAGGCATCTTTTATGACTACTGTTCGTTTCTTAAACGGGTTGACCACTATTGGTGGCAATATTATGGAAATCACCACCGCCACTTCCCGTGTCATCATGGACTTTGGCATGGCCGACAACGGCAGTGCTGCTGATCCAGAAATTTTAATCGCCGAACATCGATTACCGGCATTGAAATCCTTATTCACTAATCCGACAGATCACAGGTACCAACACGAAGCTATTTTTATCAGTCACCTACATTTAGATCACACAGCTGCATTACAATACCTAAAAAGTGACATTCCCGTTTACCTATCACATGACTCATATCGTTTATATCAGAGTTTGGCCGCCTCAGGTTTGGCAATTCCCTTAGGTGTCAATCTACACGCCTTTGAATATGAACATCACATTCAGATTGGCGATTTAACCGTCACGGGATATGCCAGTGACCATGACGCTTTTGGTGCGACCGCCTTCCTAATTAGCGATGGTCAGCATCATTTTGGCCACTCTGGCGATGTTCGTTTGCATGGCCCACATGTTGAGCGTGTCCAACATTGGATGAACGTATTTCGAAGCCTTCATTTAGATTTATTCATGCTGGAAGCCACCAGTTTTAGTTTCGAACCCTCAGACAATATTGAATTTTCGGTTCCTGCTAGCGAAGATGACATTCAGCAATCATTCAGTCAATTGCTTCAAACAGACGATCGGTTACAGGTCATCAATCCATATCCGCGTAATTTAGAGCGTTTACTACGGTTTAATCAGACCGCAAATGCGTATAATCGACCGGTTGTTTGGGAGTTGCCCTACGCACGCCTACTCAACAGTTTCTATCCCGAAGCATTGATTCATGTACTGGCATCAAACCGGCTTAACAAACAAGATTTGGCAAGTTTGATCCCCGTCGGACTGCCCATAATCAAACACGAACCACAACGGTTTTCTTTGCAAAATAGCTATGCCAACCTGGCATTACTCACTGAAGTAAAACCGTTCATGTACCTTCACAGTAACGGTGAGCCACTGGGCGAGTACGACCCTCGTTATGCAAGCTTGATGAACTTTATCACCGATAACGACGGCGAATTAAGACATCTGGGCAGTTCTGGTCACGCTACAAGACAGGCACTGGTTGCCATCGCTAAAACAGTGAACGCTCAGACTACGGGCATTTGGCATACCTTTCAGCCAGAAACCGCAGAAAAAGCAATGCAAGATCTGGACACCAACATTTTATTACCCGCATACGACGCGACCTACACATTTTAAAGAGGTTTAGGATGAAACTGACGATTCTTTCAACGAGTGATATTCACGGCTATTTATACCCAACAGATTTTCGCACCTCACATCAACAGTCACCTTTAGGTTTAGCACGGGCCGCGACTGTAATCACAAACATTAAGGCGCATACTGCCCCTACAGACATGGTTTTGACCATTGAAAACGGCGATTTCATTCAAGGGTCCCCGTTAACGTATTACCTTAACCATTTTGAGCAGACCTCTGCGCCACTATTAAGCCATGTCGCCAGCAGTGTTGGGTACGACGCCGGTATTCTTGGCAATCATGAATTCAACTATGGTCGCCACTACATGGAACATGTTCTCTCCGACCGTACTTACCCAATACTATGCGCCAACATTCTTGATCAAGATGGTCAACCTTACTTTGGCAAACCCTACCAAATTTATACCCATAATGGACTTAAAGTCGCCATTTTGGGACTGACCACCGCCTACATTTCGCACTGGGAACCGCTTGACCACATTCAGGGCCTATCTTTCGTTTCAGCAGTTCAAGCCGCCAAAAACTATTTGCCCAAACTGCATAAACTTGCTGATGTCGTGGTGATTGCTTATCACGGTGGCTTCGAGTGTGATTTGGAAAATGATCGACCTACAGAGTTAGCCACTGGTGAAAATGAGGCATCTGCCTTATCACGTTTACCAGGTGTCGACGCTCTGGTCACCGGCCATCAACACCGAACAATTGCGACTCATGTTAACGGTGTTCCAACCACTCAGCCGGGATACCGTGGGGCTAATGTGGGACGTATCGATTTGACCATTGAACAATCTAAAGTTACACACAGTGAAGCCACTTTAATTCCAACGGCTATCGTTGCACCGCAGTTAAACCTAATTCAACCAATCAAAAACGTTGAGAAAAGTACCGAGCGGTGGCTGGATACCAATATTGGCCAATTAACCGGTGAAGCTAAAATTAAGGATCCTTTAGAAGCTAGGCTCCATGGTCATCCTTATTTAGACTTCATTAATCAAGTTCAGATGGATGCGACAGGCACGGATCTTTCGTGTACGGCTTTGTTTACAAACGAAGTGAGTGGTTTAAACCACGACGTATCAATGCGTGATGTTGAAATCAGCTACCCATATCCCAACACACTTGCAGTATTAGAAATCACCGGTGCAGATCTCCGTACCGCCATTGAGCAATGTGCACACTATTGGCAGTGGGATGGCTCAACGGTTCATGTAAGTACCGACTATACCGATCCCAAGGTCCAACACTATAATTACGATTTATTTGCAGGCATTGATTACACGATTGATGTGAACAAACCGTTGGATGCCCGCGTAACGCACCTTACTTATCATGATCACACGGTTAAGAATACAGACCGCCTGCACATCGTACTCAATCAGTACCGTGCCATTGGCGGCGGTGAATTCCACATGTTTTCTGCGGAAAAAATCATCAAAGAGATCCCAGTCGATATGACAGAACTGATTGCCCGTTACTTTGCTAGTCATCGTATTGTGACACCTGAGCAAAATGGCCATTATCAGGTTGTTGCAAACGGAAATCCACTTTAGAACATAACGAAAAGTGCCAACCACAGGAAAGAATTACCGCAAATCCTGTGATTGGCACTTTTAATATTTTTTGAAAGCTCTAACTCAAATTCCGCATCATGTTTGCAAAGCCACTTTCTTCCATGATGGAACGATCATTAACCATTCGTTTGACCAAAGCAACTTTATGTCCCTTCAGCTTAATTCGACCACTCGCACCCAACTCCGCAATCCCTGTCGTTGGGCCAAGCGAACAAACCGTGCCCATTGATTTATAAGAGAAGTTGCTCATTGGCGAGCCATTAAGACTGGCTTTGATATTCTTGGCTGTGTGCGTCGCTTGTGCAATTGAAATTTGACCCGTCGTTGGGTAAAATCGACCGCTATCGGGATCAGGAACAGCACTGTTATCGCTAATAATAAATACTTCTGGATGATCCTTCAATGTTAATTGACCTGTAACGGCAACACGGTTTCGCTTCTGGTCGAATCCCGAATCACCGATGACATGACTCCCGCGAACACCGGTAGTCCAAATAATTGTATTAGCTTCATACGTGTTATCACCGCTAATGACACTAGTGGCTGTAACCTCGTCAATAGGCGTCGACGTGTGGATAACAGCGCCATGGTCGGCCAAGAACTGAACTGCATAGTCTACGAGTTTAGCGTCAAACATCGGCAGCACTTTGGGCATCGCCTCTAAACAGGTAATCTGAATTTTATCCGCCGGCAGTTGATATTGTTCGATTAAGGATGGCATTCGGTACACCAGTTCACCAAGTAATTCAATACTCGTAAACCCGGCACCACAGACAATAATGTGTAAATCCCGCTCATCCTGAGAATCTTTGTACGCCGCCAAACGCGCCTCCAGATGCTTTCGAATCGCCTCTGCACTATCAATGTCTTGCAGTGGTAGACCAAACTCTGCAGCACCCTTGATACCGAAGTCCTCTGACTCGAATCCAAGAGAAACAACTAGATAATCATAAGTTAGCGGATTTTTTTCGTGAGTCAGCTGAATTTTTTTAGACCCAAATTGTCAAATCAAGTG